>JAPUKZ010000523.1 GCA_027295405.1 Gammaproteobacteria bacterium | reverse complement strand
AATTGCAGCTCGACCTGGGTAACTTCCGCCTGAACACCGCTGCGCTGGATCCGGGCAGGTGCAATGACATTGTAATAACCGGACACTTCCAGCCCAGCGCCATGTACCTTGAAACTGATACCGGCCAGCTGCTGAAGCTTTACATCAATGGGCAGCTGCAAGGCCTGGTCAATGAACCGGCATTCGTCCCACCGGAGTTGACAGCAGTGAGCAACCCGACCCTTGTCTTCAACCGTGGCAGTGCGGTATTTTCCAATTTACTGCTAGGTTCGGCCAGCGACCCCTACCATCCGCGCGTACCACTGGAGCACCGGGATCTCTTCTACGAGATGCATGAGCAGGGTCGGTTACAAAGAGCCGACATACAGTCCATGCGGGACCTACTCTGCAATAACACTCCCTAAGCGGGGTATCGGCAGTTAATTTGCCAATACCGGCAGCGGCGTTAGCCGTCGGATTTTCCGTCGGTGGATGATTTACCCGACATCAGGGAAGAGCCATATGCGATAAGTCCGAAGCCGAGGTAAAAGGTGCCCAGGAGGGTCAGCCTGGCAACCAGCAGCGAAACTGGTGTCCAGACCAGGGATGGTTGGAAGCCATGGTCCTGCAATGCGGTGATATCCGGAATATCCGGGCCCACTCCCGGCAGCCGTTCATAGCCAACCACGAAACGGATTATGTTCTGTTGTCCGTCCACCAATTGCGCCTGCTCCACGACGAACAGGCTGAAAAACAGGAAGTAGGCCAGCAGGAAAATCACGCCAAGAACCAGCGTGGTCACCGGTTCATAACGTCGATGTCCCTGGTCCCTTGAGCCGGCCAGGATCAACATCGCAACGGAAATAATGACAGCGATGGTGACGCTGCCCGCAGGCCAGGGCGGCTGCAGCCCTGGCGCGAGCAAGCCGAGCGGACCCATGGCGATAACGGCGGCGGCAATCCCCCATATCGACTTGAATCGCCTGAAAAAACTCAAGCTCCGCACCCATCGGAAATTTGCCGCCGGGTGGGTTGCGAGATGACCAGCATAGGTTCCAGGTAGGGCGATGCGCCACCGCAGGGGCTGACCCGGAACATGTAACGTCCAATGTGCATCTGCGCGCCATAGGTATAGGACTCCCAAGTGGTCCGCCCGTTGCGATGTTCCGCCATAAGCATGTGCCAAGGAAGAATACCGAGCTCACCTCGGCCATGAACAACTTACAGCGCTTGGCTAAACGCTGCGAGAAGTAAGATACAAGGATGAAATGATCAAGGTTCTGGAAACACGCGGTGCTGGCTAAATAATATACAGGGCGATGGAACAGGATTCCTTACTTCCTTACAGTCTTGTTTTTGTAGAGAGAGGGTGCGACGTGCTCGCCAAGAAAACCGGTAAGAACCAGATTACGCTGCCCATGGCCATCGTTTCCGATTTCCCGGGTGCCTCAGCTGTAGCTCACCTCTGGATAAATACCCGTGATTCAGCCATGCTTGGCGGCCGCGCTCCAGAACGGAAAGAAGTTCCATGACTGCACCACTGTGGACGCCCTCCCAGGGCCGAATTGATAACGCACAAGTCACCCGCTTTACACGCTTTGTAAACGAGCGCCACGACCTGGCCCTGGCCGGATTCGATGCGCTGTACCAGTGGTCGGTTGAGTCCGACCAGGATTTCTGGGCGTCGGTGTGGGATTTCTGTGGCGTGGTGGCCAGTGAGCGCGGTGAGCAGGTTCTCGAAGACCCTGAAAAATTCCCCGGAGCTCGCTGGTTTCCAGGGGCGCGGTTGAACTTTGCCGAGAATCTGCTGCGCCATCGTGACGACAAGGTGGCCCTGGTTGGCCTGTTGGAAAATGGTTCGCGGCAGTCACTTACATACGCGGAGCTTTATACCCGGGGAGCACAACTGGCCGCGAGTTTGCGCGCCCAGGGTGTGGTGGCGGGTGATACGGTGGCGGGTTTTATGCCGAATATCGCCGAGACGGTCATCGCCATGTTGGCCACCACCAGCATCGGCGCGATCTGGTCCTCCTGTTCGCCGGATTTCGGTATCAACGGGGTGATGGACCGGTTTGGGCAGATTGAGCCCAAGGTATTGTTCAGCGCCGATGGCTATTTTTACAACGGCAAAACCTGCGACAGTCTGGAGCGTCTCGCGGCTATTGTCGAGGGCATCGACAGTATTGAAGCGGTGGTTGTTGTGCCCGTGGTGAGTGAACAACCGGACATCAGCAATATAGACAAGGCCGTGGTTTTCGAGGATTACCTGGATTCCAGTGCCGGTGAAATTCATTTTGAACAACTACCCTTTGATCATCCCCTCTATATTATGTATTCCTCGGGTACCACGGGCATGCCCAAGTGTATTGTCCATGGGGTCGGAGGGTCCCTGCTGCAGCATTTGAAGGAACATCAGTTGCTGGTCGACATGAGCCGTGAGGATGTGTTCTTTTACTTCACTACCTGTGGCTGGATGATGTGGAACTGGCTGGTCTCCGGGCTCGCCACGGGTGCGACGCTGGTGCTTTACGATGGCTCGCCCTTCGCACGCAGGGGCAAGGTGCTGCTGAATGCGATTGATGCGGAAGGCATCAGTATTTTTGGTGTCGGCGCCAAGTATATTGCGGCCCTCGAAAAACAACGCCTCAAGCCCCGGCAGAGCCACGAGCTGAAAAATCTCAGGGCCATACTGTCAACCGGCTCACCTTTGTCCCACGAGAGTTTTGAATACGTCTACCGGGATATCAAAGACGATGTCTGCCTGTCTTCCATCAGCGGTGGCACCGACATTCTCTCCTGCTTTGTCGGCGGTTGCCCGGTGCTGCCGGTCTACACC
>JAPUKZ010000522.1 GCA_027295405.1 Gammaproteobacteria bacterium | reverse complement strand
CCTATTTTTCTATTTTTAGAACTGGTTCATGGTGTTGTCGACACCACCGGCCAGCAGCGCGTTTTCGCCGGAGAAGTACTCCTTGTGATCGTCGCCAATGCTGGAGCCGGCCAGGTCCTGGTGCTTGACCGAGGCCTGGTCGCGACGGATTTCCTGGCGCTGAACATCGCGTACATAAGCCAGCATACCAAGGTCACCGAAGTAACCTTCCGCGAGCACATCCGTGCTCAGGGCAGAGGTGTGGTAGGTCGGCAGGGTAATCAGGTGGTGGAAGATTCCCGCTTCCCGCGAGGCGTCTTTCTGGAAGTTCTGCACCAGCGCATCCGCGGCCAGGGCCAGTTCACTGCTGTCGTACTTGGCGTCCATCAGGCCTTTGGGCACTTCATTGGGATCCGGGTACGCGGACAGATCCTTGCCGGCGGCCGCCCAATCCGCGTAAACCTGCTCGCGGAAGGACAGGGTCCAATTGAAGGAAGGCGAGTTGTTATACACCAGCTTCGCATCGGGAATAGTCTTGCGCACCTCGTTCACCATGTCGGCGATCTGCTTGACGTTGGGCTTTTCGGTTTCGATCCACAACAGGTCGGCACCGTGACGCAGGCTGGTGACGCAGTCCAGCACTACGCGATCAACGGCGGTATCCGGGCGGAAAGCGTAGAGGCCATTGTCCAGGCGGGTGGGCTTCACGATCTCACCCTTCACGTGGATGGTGATATCACCGTCGTTCAGTTCTTGCAGGTCGCCCACCGGAGTAGTTTCCAGGAAATCGCTGTACTGGCTGGCGAGATCACCGGGGGTGCGCGATACCGGTACCTTCTGGGTCAGGTTGGCACCGAGGCTGTCGGTACGGGCCACGATGATGCCGTTCTCGATACCCAGTTCCAGGAAGGCGTAACGCACCGCGTTGATCTTGGCCAGGAAGTCCTCGTGGGGAACCGTGACCTTGCCCGCCTGGTGGCCACACTGCTTGGCGTCGGACACCTGGTTCTCGATCTGGATGGCACAGGCACCGGCTTCAATCATGCGCTTGGCCAGCAGGTAGGTGGCTTCCTCGTTGCCGAAGCCGGCATCGATATCGGCGATGATCGGCACCACGTGGGTCTGGAAGTTATCGATTTTGGCCTGGGCGGCGGCGACATCGCCGCCATTGGCGCGGGCTGCATCGAGATAGGCGAACAGGTGGCGCAATTCGCGCGCATCTGCCTGCTTGAGGAAAGTGTAAATTTCCTCGATCAGTTCCGGTACCGCGGTTTTCTCGTGCATGCTCTGGTCGGGCAGTGGACCAAACTTGGAACGCAGGGCGGCAATCATCCAACCGCTGAGGTAGATGTAGCGGCGGGTCGTGTCTTTGTGGTGGCGCTTGATCGCCATCATGACCTGCTGGGCCACAAAACCGTGCCAGCAACCCAATGACTGGGTGTAGTCGCCGCTGTTCGCATCGTAGGCGGCCATATCGGCGCGCATGATGTCGGCGGTGTACTGGGCGATCTCGATACCGGTACGAAACCGGTTCTGGGCGCGCATGCGGGCCGCGTATTCGGGGTTGATGCCCTTCCAGGTGTCACCGTGCGCTTCGCACAGGTGAGACAGGGTTTCAATATTCTCTGTGTAAGTAGCCATGGGACATCCTCTTGCAAAGTAATGGGAGGTGCCCATAGTAGTGACTTTGATTCTATTAGTTAACTAAATGGTATATATACTTGTTATCCACCGCATGAATACAGCTTCGGGTCGAGACAGGGCTAAAACCCAGGCACAAAGATATTCTTGCCATCCCCCCGGGACACACTGCCCCCCAACCCCAGGGCATCTTTCTCCATCAAGGCCTGCAAGGTCTCCCTGTCGGCCGGGGTCTCGGCAATAAAGCGGGTGCCATCCTGCAAGCGGCCAATAACCAGGCCGCGCTCCACCCCTTTGCGCCCGTGCAGAACCGTGTAGGTCTCCACCGTCGCTGCGCCCTCAGGCGCCTCAGTGAATGGCGGATGATCCTGTTCCAGAATCGACCCCTGGTAGCTGGCCGGGTTCTCCCGCTGCCAGTCTCCTGATATTGGCTCGGTTGAGTAAATTCCCAGTGCGTGCTTGGTTACAAACCAGCCATTGGCATTGAGCAGGCCAAACTTGCCGGGGTTGCGCCGCAGCACATCCATCATGGTGGCGATGGAGTGCATGACATAGTTATTGCCGGGGCCCCCGAAGTACGGCAGCCCCCCGGTTACCGTCAGCCCGCGGGGATCATCGTGAGCTAGTCCCAGTTCATCGCAGGCGATCTGCACCGCCGAGGGAAAACAGCTGTAGATATCAAAATAATCCATATCGGCCAGGGTTTTACCGGCCATGGCCAGGGCTTTCCTGCCGATGGCACGCACCGCGGGAGAGGAATAGTAGTTGGCGCGCTCACTGACATTCCAGATATCGTTGGCCTCCCCACAACCGTGCAAATAAACCATCTTGTTGTCGCTGACACCCAACTCCCGCGCCCTGGCAAGCGAGGTCATAATCACCGCTGCTCCCTGATTCACCTGGATAATCGAATTCAGGTACTTGGTGTAGGGGAAACCCACGTAGCGGTTGGTCTCGCTGGGGGTGGATATTTCTTCCGCGGAGCGTTCAGTGGGAAACCAGGCCAGGGGATTGTCTGCCGCTACCTTGCAAAAGCGGTGGTACAGCTCACCCATTTTCTGGCGGTGTTCATCCAGCGACCAACCGTATTTGCCGCGCAGGGCATTTTCGAACAGGGGATAGGTGACCGCCGGCGTCTGCAGGCCAAAACTCGTTTCATGCGCGTTGCAGGACGCGCGATCCTCGCTCACCCGCTCGGGGGCCCCGCCAGGGTCGTCTCGCCAGTTATCCAGGTCCAGCCCCTGCTTGAGTCGCCCGATCATTGCATTCAAGGCCTCGGCACCCGTCAGCAACACGGCCGAGGTTTTTCCCTCGGCAATTTGCTCGGCAAAACGATTCACCAGCATTTGCGGGGTATTGCCGCCGGTGCCCGAATACAGTTGCCGGGCAGGTTCTATACCCAGCAGATTGCTGACTGTGCGCGGCACATTGGCGTACATTCCCCTGGCCCCGCTGGCGGACTCGGGGCTGTCCACAACCAGCCCCACCGCCACTATGGTGTCGATAGCTTGCAGTAAGGCAGCGCCCGGGCCCGCATCCGCGGCGGCCCGGCAGGCCACCTCTGCCATCAATTCCACCGGCGTGCTGGCCGCGGCGGGTTCCCGTTTGTCAGTGGTTTGTCCGGCGCCTATCAGCACCGGCATGCGCGCGTCTTTCATGGTTTTCCTTCGTGTTTGTGGACCGACTGACTGTAACCGTCCGTGCACCATACCCCAAACCGGGGGCAGTCAGTGCGGAATCTGCTCCCAGGCGGTCCGGGCTTCAGCAATCCACCCCAGGGTGCCCGCTATACTCGACGCTGTTGACGTCCGCGCCGCATCAACCCGGCCTGGCGCACCCGAACTATCCGCAACCTTCGGGGCAAGGCGATACTCAGCACTCAACCAGTCCTGGTATCCACTTGCGGCTATCTCGCGAAACAGCGCGGGGAAGTCGAGTGTGCCGCTACCCGGCGGAGAACGGTCAGGCGCATCAGCCAGCTGCACATGGGCATAGCGGCCGGCGTGATTGCGCCATTCCAGCACCGGATCCACTCCCATTACCGCTAAATGCAAGCTGTCAAATACCTCCGCCACTAAACCTGCAGCAAATTTCCTGGTCACCTCGCGCACCTGCGCGGGGGTACTCAACAAATAGTCGGGAAAATCGCGGCTGTTAATGGCCTCGACCAGAATACGGGTATTGATCGGGGCAAAGGCTTCGACAGCGTAGTGGAGATTCTCGACATAGGTGTTCAGATAGTGTTCGCGCCGCCGTGGGTCCGCTTCCGCGCCAGCGCAGCGCCCGGCCACAAACTGCACAAAACGGGCGTCCAGCGCCTGCGCATAGTCCAGTGCCAGCGCCACGGAATCACGAAACGCCGCCTGCTTCCCGGCGACCGCCGCTATGCCCTCACCCCCGCTCATGAAATTACCCAGCGGGGCAGTAAACAGCACCACCTCCGTGCCACTTGCGGTATTGGCGGTGGCGAGTTCTTGCGCCGGGTAAGCATAGGGCAGGGTCAACTCTACCCCCTCAAACCCCTGCTCGCGGGCAGCCGCGAACCGCCTGGGGAGCTCTATTTCCTGGAACAGAGCACCTAGCGATGCACAGAACCTGAACACCGGGAAATCCTAGCCCAGCAGTTTCGTGAACAGCTCTTCGTTGAAGCCGACAATCAGCGTTTTGCCCAGCACGATGGTGGGAGCTCGCAGGTTGCCGGTGGGGCCCAGCATGGCGGCCACCGCTTCCGCATGGGGCCTGGCCCCGGCCTTGAACTCACTGAGTTTCTTGCCCTTGGCCACGTGCAGCTTGCTCGCCGATTTCATCAGCTCGCGGGCATCCTTCTCAGCCAGCTTCTTGCTGGCGGGAATCTGTTCCTTGATGCTTACGTCATTATCCGCCAAGAACTTGGCGGCTCGGGCGCAGCTGGTTCAGCCAGGGCGGTGATAATACCAGTCAATCTTTTTCGCCATGGTGTTTACTCCGGGTGGTGTTGATAACCGGGGCATAGCCTACCCCGAGTCTGCGGGGATGGGAAGGGATTGGCGCCGGTACTGTCGTAAACCATGCCACCGCGAATCACCAGATTACGCATTGAGCAAATCTCCTTCTCTAAAATGTACTGCACCGTCATCCGTAACGGTGTCGCACACTAGTGTACTGTATGGACGATTTTGCCGTTGACAACAGTCATCAGGATTTCACCCTGTAGTAGAGCTTCCGGGTCTGTTTCCGATAGCACAAAGGGATCGATATCCATTACCGTCAGGTCGGCCCAGCGCCCCGGTTTGATAACCCCGGTGTACTTTTCCCGAAAACTGGCAAACGCCGGCCAGCGGGTATAGGCGCGAATGGCTTCATCCATGTTCAAGCGCTGCTGCGGATACCAGCCAAAGTGCGGCTGCCCCGCTTTATCCTTGCGGGTGACCACTGAGTGCAGGCCATAAAAAATGCTGTGATCTGAGCCCGGATTGTCGGAGCCAAATATCAGCATGGTGCCCATTTGGCGCAGGGTGCGCCAGGCGTAGGCACCCTCCATACGATCGCGACCGAGGCGGTCTTCCGCCCAGGCCTTGTCCTCTATCGCATGGACAGGCTGCATGGAGGCAACCACCCGGTGCTCACCGAATTTTGTCAAATCAGCTGCCTGGATGACCTGAGCGTGCTCTATGCGGTGCCGCCCTTTCGCTGTTTGTGGGTGCTCTTCCATGACCCTGCGAAAAAACCCCAGTGTCTCCCGATTCCCGGCATCACCGATCGCATGGATACCCACCTGGAAACCGGCTTGCATCATTTGCGCCGTGAGCTCTTCATCAAAACCGTAATCATCACCGCTGACACCGCGATGTCCGGGCTTGTCGCTGTAGTCTTCCAGCAGGCGCGCGCCCCGGGAACCCAGGGCGCCATCGTAATAGGCTTTCACTGAACGGGTGACCAGCATGCTGTCAGCATCCTGGTCCGGCCCGCGCTGCAACCATTGTCGCGCCAGTTCCTCTTCCCTCACCGACAGCATGGCATAGACTCGAATCGGCAGGCGGCCGCTAGCCTCCAACTGTTCCAGCACCGCCATTTCTGCGGCATTGAGCCCGGCATCGTGGACCCCCACAAAGCCATCAACCGCCATCCTCTCCAGGCCGGCAAGAACGTTGTCGACCAATTGCTCGCTCGAGAGTGCCGGAATGCCCGCTTCGATCAAATCAACGGCATTATTCAGGAACAAACCACTGGGCTTGCCATCGGCACCCAGGCGCATTTCCCCACCGCTGGATACCTTGCTGTGTTCACTGAGGCCAAGCCGGTCCAGTGCGGCCTGGTTCACCCAACCCGCGAAGCTGTGCAAGCTGCGCATAAACACCGGGTGATCGGGCACCGCCTCACTGAGTAAACTCTTGTCCGGGTAATGATTCGCCCAGGCACCTTCATCCCAGCCCTGGCCGATAATCCACTCTCCCACCGGCACTGTTTTGGCCCGCTCAACCGCCCGCGCCACCGCCTGCGCTTCAGTGTCCACGCTGAACAAATCCACCCGGTTTAAGGCCAGTCCCAGTTGAAAGACATGGGTGTGCGAATCCACCAGCCCGGGAATCACGGTAGCGCCATCGAGATCAATGGCGCGCGTGTGTTCACCACGCCACGCTGCCGCTTGCGGATGACTGCCCACAAATATAATTTCTCCATCCTTGATCGCCAGCGCTTGCGCGTCGGGCTCCCAGCCCTGCTCATGGGGCGCCGAACCGGCCAACCCGCCACTGGGCAGCGGATCCGGCCAGGTCAGGGTATAAATACGCCCGTTGGTCAAAATCAGGTCGGCAGCGACGGGTGTTCCCGCCCAGGGCGGCGGTTCAAAGGAACAGCCGAGCAGTACAAACAGTGTGATCAGCAGAGATACAAATTTCATGGAGCGCAAGATAGCACACCGATTCAGGCAAACCATCTATACTATATTGCCCTACAGCGCGCCACTTCTCCGAGGAATGAACATGACCGCACTCACCGACATGGCCGATCTCAGCATTGAGGACGGAATCGCCATCATCACCATCGACAACCCTCCGGTAAATGCACTGAGCCAGGGCGTGCGCCAGGGCATCAAGGACGGCGTGGCCCAGTGCCTGGCCGATGACAGCGTGAATGCGATTGTGCTCATCTGCGCGGGACGCACCTTCATTGCCGGCGCCGATATTACTGAGTTTGGCGGCCCGCCAAAAGAGCCCGGGCTGCACCCCACCCTGGCGGATATGGAAAATTCCAGCAAACCCATCATCGCCGCGATTCACGGCACCGCGCTGGGCGGCGGTTTGGAAACCGCCCTGGTGTGCAATTACCGGGTTTGCGACGCCGGGGCCCGTTTCGGCCTGCCGGAAGTCAACCTGGGTCTGTTGCCGGGTGCCGGTGGCACCCAGCGCCTGCCCCGGATGGTGGGCCCGGAAAAAGCCCTGCAAATGGTGACCTCCGGCGCCCAGATCGGCGCCGATGAAGCCCTGCGGGAGGGTCTGGTGGATGAAATTGTCGCTAACGACCTGCGTGCCGGCGCGATCGCCTTCGCCAGAAAGGTGCTCACCGAGAAACGACCCCTGACAAAAATTCGCGATCGCGAGGACAAGTTGATTGCGGCCCGGGAGAACCCGGAGCTGTTCGACAAGGTCCGCAAGAGCATCGCCCGCAAAACCCGTGGCTTCCTGGCGCCCGAATACAATATCCGCTGTATTGAAGCCGCGGTGAACCTGCCCTTTGAGGAGGGCGTGAAGGAAGAGCGCAAGCTGTTCATGGAATTGATGACGGGGTCACAATCGGCGGCCCAGCAGTATTTTTTCTTTGCCGAACGCCAGGCGGCCAAGATTCCGGATGTGCCCGCCGACACCCCGGAAATACCCATCAACAAGGTGGGCGTGATCGGCGCCGGTACCATGGGCGGTGGCATTTCCATGAACATGGCCAACGTGGGCATCCCGGTCATCATGGTTGAGACGCAACAGGAGGCGCTGGACCACGGACTCGGCGTTATTCGCAAGAACTATGAAAACACCGCCAGCAAGGGCCGCATCAGCGCCCAGGATGTGAAAGACCGCTGTGGCCTGATCAGCGGCAGCCTGGATCTTTCCGAGTTGGCCGACTGTGACCTGATCATCGAAGCGGTATTTGAGAACATGGAACTGAAGAGGGAGATCTTCAAAAAACTGGACGAAATCGCCAAGCCCGGCGCGATTCTCGCGTCCAACACCTCGGCCCTGAATATCAACGAAATAGCTGCTGTCACCAGTCGCCCGGAAGCGGTGATCGGGCTGCATTTCTTCTCCCCGGCCAATGTCATGAAACTGCTGGAGATCGTGCGCGGCGACAAGTCCGGCAAGGATGTCATTAAAACCTGCATGGCCTTTGCCAAACGCATCAAGAAAACCGCGGTGCTGGTGGGGGTGTGTCCGGGTTTTGTCGGTAACCGCATACTGGCCAAGCGCCAGGCCCAGGCCAACCAATTGATACTGGAGGGCGCCCTGCCCCATGAGGTGGACAAGGTGCTGTTTGAGTTTGGCCTGCCCATGGGCCCGTTCCAAATGAGCGACCTGGCCGGCCTGGATATCGGCTGGAACAAGGAAACCTCCAAAGGTGAAACCATTCGCGATGTATTGTGTGAAGCGGATCGCCGCGGCCAGAAAACCGGCACCGGCTTTTACGACTATGACAAGAACCGCGTGCCCAGTCCCTCGCCCGTGGTCGAGAAACTGATCCTCGAGTTTTCCGAGAAAACCGGACACCAGCGCCGCGAGATCAGCGAGGATGAAATCCTGGAACGCTGCCTTTACCCTATGATCAACGAGGGCGCAAAAATTCTCGACGAGGGTATCGCCATTCGCGCCAGTGATGTGGACGTAACCTGGGTGTACGGCTACGGCTGGCCCGTCTATCGCGGCGGCCCCATGCACTACGGTGACAGCCTCGGCCTGGACAAGGTCGTCGCTACCCTGCGCAAATACCACGAAATGACCGGCAACGCAGACTTTGAACCCGCCCCGCTGATGGTCCGCCTGGCGGAGGAGGGCAGGGGATTCAAAGACCTGTAGGAAAAGCGACCCGGGGAGCCCTTCTATAAGGGCGCTGAAGGCCGCCCTGGCCCTCCAGGCTTAAATCCCCCGGGACTTTAACTAGTCCCCCAGCTTTTCGCCGATTTCTTCCGGCGTCACCTTGGGTGAGAAGCGCTCCACCACAGCACCCGAGCCATCCACCAAAAACTTGGCGAAGTTCCAACCGATGTCGGCCTTGCCCTCGTCGTCGGCAATGGCCGAGGTGAGCATCTTGTACAGCTCACAGGCGCCCTCCCCGTTGACCTCTATTTTCGAGAAAAGGGGAAAGTTGACGTCGTATTTGGACCGGGCAAATTCCAGGATTTCGGCATCAGTGCCGGGTTCCTGGGCGCCGAACTGGTTACAGGGGAAACCGAGAACCGTGAGACCATCGTAATCTTCGTGTAAGGTACGCAGACCTGCGTACTGGGGAGTGAGGCCTCACTCGGTGGCGACATTCACCACCAGGCACAACTGGCGCTGGTACTGATTGAAGGCCACCGGCTCACCGGTGATGGAGACCATCTCCAGATCATGAAACTGGGTCATATTTTGACTCCATATTGTGATGAACACAGTGACAGCATAGCAGCAAATCGAAGAGGACGACGATGGAACACACAGCGATAGCAGACGCCAATCAGGCCGCCGGTTACAGCTTGAGCCCTGAACTGCTGACGCTGCGCGATCATGTCTTCGAGGAGACTATAGGCCTGCCGCCGGATTTCTGAACCGCGGTATGATGTAGCTCTTTTCACAGATAACTAGATAAGAAAGGAGACACCCACGGACAATGCCATGCTGATCCCGGTACTCGCACTGATCACCTGGACACTGATCGTCTGGGCCTGGATGTACGCTACGCGCATTCCCGCCATGCAGGCAGCCAACATCGACGGCAACGACGCCCAGCATCCTGGCTCGCTCAACAGCCTGCCCTCGAACGTCCGCGCGATAGCTGACAATTACAACCATTTGCACGAGCAACCCACCGTGTTTTACGCGCTGGCGTTCTACACCCAGTTGGCCGGCAACGCCGATGGTCTCGCTGTGAATATGGCCTGGGCCTACGTAGTTCTGAGGGTAGCGCATTCCATTGTGCAGAATGTGATTCACACCGTCATCTTGCGCTTTGGCGTATTCGCCTTGTCCTCACTGGTGTTGATTGCCATGACCGTGCGCAATTTGATGGCTTTGTGACGTACCATACGGCAGCTTGTTTAGGGCCTATACCAGGCCCTGCAGGCACGCCTGCACCACTGGCAGCGAAGGCACTGCGCGCCGGATACGGCGGCGAGAAGAAACTTTTATACACCTCGTTGAAGCTGCCCCACTCGGCAATATCCGCCAGCATCACCGTGCACTTGACCAGGTCCTGCAGTCGGTAGCCGTGGACCTGGAGAGTGGTTTTGATGTTTTCCATGGTCTGCCGGGCCTCTGCGCGGATGCCACCGGGAACCAGTTTCAGGCTACCAGGCTGCACACCAATCTGGCCGGACAGGTACAGCACGTCGCCCACGCGTACAGCCTCGGAGAAAGGCAGGCCGGTGGGCAGGACTTCACCTGAATTCAGGAATTCCACCGACCCTCCCGCGTGCACCATCCCCGGAACCGTGGCAAGCAGTAAGGCGCAGGCGAGCGCCGATAGGTTTCCTTGCATGTTTTTTTCCTCTTTACGACACCGTCCACACGCCCTAGGGGTGATTCGCGTAGCCGCTCATATCATCCGGGTCGGCCTGGTCATAGGCATCGAGTTCTATCACGTTGCGGTCCGGGTCGCGGATGAAAATAGCCGACATGCCACCGAAGCTGAAGGAGCCCGTAATCGCAATATCCCTGGACTCAACAAAGCGCCGGGTTTCCTCCAGCCCCGTAACCGTCAGCGCGAAATGCGTGATACCGGTGAATTTCTCTTCCTCGTCCATAAGTACATTGTGTGCTTCAGCACCTCTCGCCGGACCCAGCAGGTTCAGCACCACCCCGCTGGGGTGCTGCATGATGATCGGATGCCCTTCTTCAAAGCCGACATCTTGCTGGAGTTCGAAACCCAACACCTCATAGAACGCCATAGAGCGGAATTTTTCCCGAATTCTGATTCCAATATGGTTTACTGCTTCAATTTTGAGCATCTGCGCCTCCGGATTTTTCCTGGTTACTTGAGTTTCTTGGACGATAGATTGGCATTACCCGGGTAGTAATAAAGCGGGTACATGATTTTCCCCACGGCTCATCGGCGGGTTCAGCCCAATCCGCGAGTTCATCGCCACTGGGTTCGGTAAAGTGAAAGCAGCACCCTCCTGGAAACGGGAATATCGGCTTCCCAATCACCCCGCCTGTGTTTTTCATCTCCAGCAGTACGATGGTTGTAAAACCCAAAAGGCCGATATTGATGACCGAGCACCACCCAAAAAAGGTGGTCAGCACGGATATGTCGAGCATGGCCGTCTCCCCTCGCTACGGGTTTATTTACGCACAAAGCCCGCAGCAACAACAAGCTCTCATGCTGCCACTCTCTCCCCCGCAGTCGCCGACTCGGCCATCTCGACCAGCTGCGCAGACAGCGCCTGCACCGCCTGGGCAAGTGTCAGGTCAACGAGTTCACGCTGGTCGTCAAAGGCCTCATAAGCGGCGGGCACAGTCACCTGATCCGGATGAAGTTCCATGCCTAGATTGGTGAGCACTTCGCGCACATGCTTCAACCCGCGCGCTCCACCGTAACCCCCTGGTGAGGCAGCCATGATCCCCGCCGCCTTGCCTTTGAATGCGGCATTCATCTCGAAGCCCTCCGAGGGGCGCGACAACCAATCGAGGGCATTCTTCAACACACCGGAAATCGAGCCGTTATACTCGGGACTGGCCAATAACAGCCCCTGGCTCTGCGCCAACAGCTGTTTCAGGGCAATGACACCTGCGGGCACGCCCTCGGCCTCGAGGTCTTCCGAGAACAGCGGAATATCATAGTCGGCCAACTCAACGAGTTGCACACTGGCACCCTTCCCAGCAGCCGCGCGGGCCGCAATCTGGACCAATTGCTTGTTGTAGGACTGAGTCCGCAAGCTGCCCGCCAGGGCGATAATTCTAGTCATGATCTTCTCCAAATTCGCATTTTGTGTGTAGTTCAATGGCAATCATTCTTTCACATGCAAATTTGAAGAAAAACAGTATCTGTGCAAAGCTTCTGTGCATGAATGCACATATAATTGATTGGAACGACATTCATGTGGCGTACACCGTGGCGCAAAAAGGTACGCTCACCGCCGCCGCCGAGGCTCTGGATGTGCACCACAGCACGGTGCTGCGACGCATTAACGCCCTGGAGAAAAAACTTGGCACCCGCCTGTTTCATCGCCACGCCCGCGGTTACACCCCCACCGAAGCCGGCAGTCTGCTGACCCAGGTGGCTGAAAACACCCAGAATCAATTCAACCGCTTGCTCGGACAGCTGCAGGGCACAGACACACAGCCGACCGGAACCCTGGTCGTTACCACCGTCAGCAATATGGTCTCGAACATGGTGCCGATTCTCGCAGAGTTCCAGCGTGAATATCCGGAGATCAGACTGGAGTACGCCGCCGAGAGCCGCATTCTCCGCCTGGAACACGGCGAAGCCCATATCAGCATTCGCCCAGGCAGCAAACCCACGGACCCGGACTACGTGGTGCAACACCTGGCCAAACAGGACCATACCCTGTACGGCAGTACCGAGTATGTGGCCACACACGGCACCATGCGGGACCTGGACGACACCGGGCAGCACCGCTTCATCAGCACCATAGAGCCTCTTACTATCGTCAACTTCATGCGCTGGATGAGCGAACAGGTGTTAGCCGAGCAGATCTACTTTCGCGCCAATGACTTCACTGGTTTCGTACCGGCGGTGAAGGCGGGTCTGGGAATCGCGCCGCTGAGCTGCTGGCAAGCCGGACTGGAAAGCTCATTGCAAGCCATGCTGCCGCCGCCCCCGCAATGGCAGGGAGATTTGTGGCTGGCGACCCACCGGGATATGCACCGCTCATCCAAGGTGCAGGTGTTTACCCGGTTTCTGAAGCAACGCTTCGCCGAGGAACAGGAGTTAATGCTGGGATAGGCGCGGGCGCACCAATAGCCGTACATCCGGATGCAACCGGCGGCTGTGGCGCTAGTCAGCAACACCAGAGAACGCAAAGACCCGGTCTGGACTTACCCGTATCAGCACCTCCTCTGCAACCGCATTGCGTTTGCCAAACTGGCGCACAAGCGGCTCGGGCACATAACGGGCGGCAATTTTTGTTGTCCACTGTAGCAATTCGTCAACCGACAGCTTATGGATACTGGCCACACCCTGCAGCACGGCAAAGCCGTAAGGAAATACCTCTTCATCCACACAAATAGAAACCCGGGAATCGCGCTGAATAATCTTGTATTTAAGTGACGTGCACATCGTGGTGAAGACAACATCGTCAGCGTCCATGGTGAACCAGACCGGTGAGACGATCGGACTACCATCGCTTTTTACACCGGCAATTTTTGCAGTGCGAGTACCCGCCATAAGAAACTCGTTCAGCGCCGCACCTTCTATTTTTTCTGCCATGTAAACTTCCCCCAGACTATTTTCTTCTGTCCTGGATCGCTGCATTTCTTGCCTTCCTGGCCCATTTCCCAAGCGTGTCGGGATCGTCCAGGATATGTCCGGGTACTTCATAATATGGCATCAATGTAGACACCCCCCTGTGTTACTAATCTAGATGTTCACTGAATATCTCCACGCAAATAGGACACCTAACTCCGGGCTTACCGTTAGATGGCGAATTAACGGTAGAACTCAACATAAAATCGCACCTTACCAAGTGGTTCCACTTCGTGAAGTACCGTGGGCTCGACTACACCATGTTTTTCGGGGGAGAGGTCAACCTCCTCGTGTTCGGGTTCAAGTATTCGGTACCGCAGCTGGCCTTCCAGAACAACAATCTTGCCCCAAGTTCCCGCTTTGGTTTGATGGGCTCGAACCAGGCCCTTCGGCACAGTCTCGTTTGTGAATTCTGGAGTTCTCTTGTAACTCGTAACTTCTGCTGGTAAGTCCTTCATATTCGCGTAGCCATCTAACACCTAAAGTAGCGGTGCGAGGCATCCGCCTGCCCTTTCTCGTTAGGTGTCATTTGTTCCTCCTGGCGGAAAAAACGGTCATTGCAGCAGACTGTTGGTGCCGACTACGAGGAATTGTCCAATGACCATATCCCGCTACCAAGGCACGCGATATACAGAAAAACGAAACAATAAAGAATCGCGGCATCGCCACCATTGATGGCAGGGAAAAACTCTGGACCGAACTGAAACTTCCAGTGAAATTGGATATACGCGACTGCCATGGTCCCACTCGCAAGAAATGCCGCCCAACGTGACTGAAACCCAATCACGATTAGAAGCCCGCAAATCAACTCGATTACGCCTCCGAACCAAAGCTGCGAACCGATAGACGGCTGATGCTCTGTAAGCACGCCAAATAATTTCTGAACCCCATGAAACGCGAAAATGGCGCCTGCTACTATCCGAAGTATCGCGTAAGTTAAGTCGGTGTACTTTTCCAGAAATTTCATCTACATAGCCTCTTCTAGTTGAAAGTGATCAATCTTGGGATGACGCCTAACGCTTCAAGCAACGGCGGCCGGACCGGCGCGAAGCGGCGGTTTGGACGTCCGATTGCCTTGATTTGTTATAGCTGCGACACGATGACGCCAGAACAGCGCTCGATGCGAGGCGTACGCGGGGTTTTG
>JAPUKZ010000521.1 GCA_027295405.1 Gammaproteobacteria bacterium | reverse complement strand
AGCCTCTTCCTTGATCAACTTGCCTGCGGCGCGCTTGGTGCCAACGAACAGAATCTTGTTCTTGTTGGCCACCAGGTTGTTTACCAGCGTCAGCGCTTCGTTAAAGGCGGGAACGGTATGTTCCAGATTGATGATATGAATCTTGTTGCGGGCACCATATATGTACTGGTCCATCTTGGGGTTCAAGTAGCGGGTCTGGTGACCGAAGTGTGCGCCTGCCTGCAGCAGGTCGCGCATACTTACCTGCGTCATAGTTGTTACCTGTTTATGGGTTAGTCTTCCACATGCCCCATGCTCCAACCACTGCGTTAACAGCGGCACCCTGAAACATGTGACGACATGTGTGCGTCGTTAGTCCCGCAGGCCACTGCCCCGGGAGGCGCGCTTTATACCACAGTGCCAGAACCAAATAAACCCGTTTCCCTTCTAAGGCCCTGTTTTTACCCGAAAATTTGCTAATTCTCTGGCAAATTGGGTTAAAATAGCGCCCTTTACCAGCGGCACTCGCTGGCGCTCATGAGTATTGGTCGCGAACAACACATGGCAGTAACCATTAAAAGCCCTCAAGAACTGGAAAAAATGAGAATCGCAGGCCGTCTGGCCGCAGAAGTTCTGGAAATGATAGAGGCTCATGTACAGGTAGGGGTGAGCACTGGCGAGTTGGACCGCATCTGCCATGAGTATATCGTCAACAAGCAACAAGCGATTCCGGCACCCCTGAATTACAACGGTTTCCCGAAGTCGATCTGTACCTCCATCAATGACGTGGTCTGCCACGGCATTCCCAACCACAAGAAGATCCTCAAGGACGGCGATATTGTCAACATCGACATTACCGTAATCAAGGACGGTTATCACGGCGATACCAGCAAGATGTTCTGCATGGGCAAGACCCCACCCCATGCCGAGCGCCTGGTCCACATCACCCAGGAGTGCCTGTACCGCGGCATCGAGTTGGTAAAACCCGGGGCTACGCTCGGGGATATCGGCAGTGTAATCCAGCAGCACGCAGAGAAGAATTACTACTCGGTGGTGCGGGAATACTGCGGGCATGGCATAGGCGCCATCTTTCACGAAGAACCCCAGGTATTGCACTACGGCCAGAAGGGCAGTGGCATGGAACTGAAGCAGGGCATGACCTTCACCATTGAACCCATGCTCAATGCCGGCCGCCGCCACGTGAAATTGAACACGAAAGACGGCTGGACCGTGACCACCCGGGATGGCCGCCTGTCGGCCCAGTGGGAGCATACCCTGGCGGTGACCGAAACGGGATGTGAGGTACTCACGACCCGTAGCGACGAAAGTTTCTGATTTCGCGCTATGACCAACCCTGCCCCCCTGTCGGTCGAAATGTTCGATGCAGCCAGCCTGCGAAATGCCTGTCAGCAAACTTCGAATCCTCTGAGCCTGTATCGACAGGCCTGCGATGATGCCAGGGCCTGGCTGGACCGTGGCTTTCACGCCGGTGAGGACATTGTCGAACTCATTCACCTGCGCGCCGCTTTTCTGGACCAGCTGCTGGCCTGTGTCTGGCAGCAGTTCGACTGGCAGGACGCAACCATAACGCTCGCCGCGGTCGGTGGCTACGGTCGCGGTGAGTTGCACCCCCATTCCGATATCGACCTGCTGATTCTGACTGGAACCGGCTGTGAATCCTGTGAGCAGAGCATCGAGAGCTTTATCGCCCTGCTCTGGGATATCAAGCTGAATATCGGTCACAGTGTTCGCAGCATTGAGCAATGTGTGGAGGAAGCGGCGGCCGAGATCACCGTGGCCACTACCCTGGCGGAATCGCGACTGATTCTGGGCTCTTCCAGACTGCTGGAGACCATGCAAGCGGCCACTGGCCCGGATCAGCTCTGGCCCAGCGACCAGTTTTTCCGCGCCAAATGGGACGAGCAAAAGGCCCGCCACTCCAAATATGCCGATACCGAATACAACCTGGAGCCCAACGTCAAGAGCTCACCCGGGGGCCTGCGCGATATCCAGACCATCGGCTGGATCGCCCTGCGCCAGTATGGTGAGAGCGATCCGGAGGGGCTGGCTGAACTGGGCTTCCTGACCGCCGATGAGCTGAATATTCTCATCAACGGCCGCAATTTCCTGTGGCGGGTACGCTATGCCCTGCATATGCTCACCGGGCGCGAAGAAGACCGGTTACTGTTCGACCACCAGCGCGAGCTGGCCGTGCTGTTCGGCTATGAGGACAGCGATATGCGCCTGGCAGTTGAACAATTCATGCAGCAGTACTACCGCTGGGTGCTGGCGCTGGGGCAGCTCAACGAAGTCTTGATGCAACACTTTGACCAGGTCATTCTGCGCGCGGACGGCCCGGAAGAAATGACAGAGCTGAACTCGCGCTTTCAGATCCGTAACGGCTATATAGAGGCGCGCACTACCAGCGTCTTCGACAAGACACCCTCGGCTTTGCTGGAGATCTTCGTACTTTGCGCCCAAAACGAAGAGATTGAAGGCATCCACGCTGCCACCATCCGCCAGATCCGGGATCGCCGCGACCTGATTGACGATGCCTTCCGGCGCGACCCGCGCAGTCGTCGCCTGTTCATGGAACTACTGAAATCGCCACACAAACTGGCGCGCCAGCTGCGGCGCATGAACCGCTACGGCATCCTCGGCAAATACCTGCCGGAATTCGGAAAAATCGTCGGCCAGATGCAGTACGACCTGTTCCACATCTATACGGTGGACGCGCATACCCTGGAAGTGATCAAGAATATGCGCCGCTTCCTGTTCCCCGAATTTAGCGATCTCTTCCCGGTCACCAGCCGGGTTGCCAGTCGCCTGCCGAAAATGGAACTGCTTTACATTGCCGGGCTCTACCACGATATCGGCAAGGGCCGCGGCGGTGATCACTCCGAACTGGGCGCGGCGGACGCGGAGCGGTTCTGCCAGAACCACGGCCTTAACAAAGTGGATACCAATCTGGTGCGCTGGCTGGTCACGCACCACCTGTTTATGTCCGGCGTAGCCCAGCGCAAGGATATCAGCGATCCCGATATCATCCAGGAATTCGCCAGCGTAGTGGGCGACCAGCTGCATCTGGACTACCTGTTTGCGTTGACCGTTGCCGATATCAATGCCACTAATCCGACGCTATGGAATGCCTGGCGCGGCTCCTTGTTGCGGCAGTTGTACACGGAAACCAAGCGCGCGCTACGGCGGGGACTGGAAAACCAGATCGACAAGCATGAGTGGATAGCGCAGACCCAACAAAAAGCCCTGGAACAACTGGAAGACCGCGGTTTCACCGCCGAAGAGGTGGAGGATTTATGGGCTGAGAGCGGCGAAGACTATTTCCTGCGCGAGCAGGCGGAAGATATCGTCTGGCACACAGAGGCCATCGCCCAGCACTTTGACAAAGAGACAGCACTGGTACTGGTGAAACCGCGTACCGAATCCCAGGTTGAACTGGCCACCCAGATTTTTATCCATGCCCGGGCCCAGGACTACCTGTTCTCGGTGGTGGCGGCAGCATTGGAACAGCTGGAATTGAGCGTTCATGACGCGCGCGTTTACAAATCCATCGACGGCATGGCCATGGACACCTTTTATGTACTGGATGCCAACGGTGAGTCCATCGCCGAGGACCCGGCCCGAATCCGCTACATCAGCACCTACCTGAGCGAGCAGTTACAGGACCGGGATCGCTACCCCGAGATCGTCAAGCGGCGTACATCGCGACAGATCAAGTTTTTCTCGGTACCCACGGAAACCACCATGCACATCGACCCGGTGCGGAAAGTGAATGTGCTGGAGGTCACCACGCCGGACCGCCCCGGACTGCTGGCTCGTATCGGGCGCATCTTTTTTGACTACGGCATCGAACTGCAAGCGGCCAAAATCGCCACCCTGGGTGAACGGGTTGAAGACGTATTCTTTATCACCACAGCTGACCACAAGCCCATTGAGGACGAGTCCCTGTGTGCAGAGATACAGTCCGCGATTTGCAAAGAGCTGGATGAGCAGGCGACCTGAGAGAGACTATGAACCCCGATCTCGACCTGTTGCAGGCCTATCCCTTCGAAAAATTGCGCACCTTGTTTCGCGACATAACGCCCAACCCGCGGCTTGCGCCCATCACTCTGGGGATGGGCGAACCCCAGCACCCGGCTCCCGATTTTGTCGTCGCCCGGCTGCAACAGGAACTGCCCCTGCTGGCGAAATACCCGGCCACGCGAGGCATACCCGAGTTGCGGGAGGCGATTGCCGCGTGGTTGCTAGCGCGTTACCAGCTGCATCGACTGGACCCGGAGTCCCAGGTATTACCCGTGAACGGCACCCGTGAGGCCATCTTCGCCCTGACCCAGACCGTGGTGGACCGCAGCCGCAACCCGCTGGTCCTGAGCCCCAATCCCTTTTACCAGATTTACGAGGGCGCCAGCCTTCTCGCCGGGGCACAATTGCAGTTGCTGGATTGCACCGCCGAAAACAACTTCCTGCCGGATTTCGACGGGGTAGCTGACAGTGTCTGGCAGCGCTGCCAGCTATTGTTCCTGTGCAGCCCGGGGAATCCCACCGGCGCAGTTCTTCCTCTGGGCACACTGCAGCAGCTGATCGCCCTGGCGCAAAAGCACGAATTCCTCATTGCCAGTGATGAATGCTACGCCGAAATTTATGCGGATGAATCGCAGCCACCGGTCGGGTTGCTACAAGCCTGCCGCGAATCAGGTCTGGATGACTACCGTCACTGCGTGGTCTTCCACAGCCTCTCCAAACGCTCCAACCTGCCCGGTATGCGTTCAGGTTTCGTGGCGGGTGACGCGGCGATACTCGAACAATTCCTTTTGTACAGAACCTATCATGGCTGCGCCATGCCCCTGCAACACCAGTGGGCCAGCATCAGTGCCTGGTCGGACGAGGAACACGTGCAGGAGAATCGCCGCCTCTATCGGGAGAAATTTGACACGGTTCTGGAAATTCTTGGCGATTGCCTGCCGGTCAAGCGGCCGCCCGGCAGCTTCTACCTGTGGCCAAAAACCCCCGGCGACGACAGGGATTTTGCCTGCGGGCTGCTGCAGCAGGAAAATGTCACCGTTTTGCCCGGCCGTTTTCTCGCCAGGGAAAACGACGGTCGGAATCCGGGTGAAAACCATGTGCGACTGGCACTGGTGGCGCCGCCGGAACAATGCCGGGAAGCCGCCCATCGCATTCGCCGCTTCAGCGCCAGGCTGTGACCGCCATGCTGAAACAAGAGCGGGTCGACTATATCCTCGGCAAGCTGCAGGAACTGTATCCACAACCGCCGATACCACTGCAGCACAAAAATCCCTACACCCTGTTGGTTGCAGTCCTGCTCAGCGCCCAGTGCACGGATGAGCGAGTCAACAAAGTGACCCCCGCCCTGTTCCAACTGGCGGATAACGCCGCCGACATGGCGCGCCAAACGCCGGCTAAGATCCGCGAGATTATTCAGCCTTGTGGGCTCTCGCCGCAGAAGTCAAAAGCGATCGCGGGGCTCAGCAAAATACTGGTGCGGGAACATGACGGTGAAGTACCCGCCGATATGGAGCTACTGGAAACACTACCGGGTGTGGGCCATAAAACCGCCAGTGTGGTCATGTCTCAGGCCTTCGGAGTTCCCGCCTTTCCGGTGGACACCCATATTCATCGCCTGGCCCAGCGCTGGGGACTCAGTAGCGGAAAAAATGTCACCCAGACAGAAAAGGACCTGAAACGCCTGTTCCCAAAGCAACACTGGAATGCGCTGCACCTGCAAATCATCTATTACGGACGTGAGTGTTGCAGTGCGCGGGGCTGCGATGGGACGGTGTGTGAGATATGCCGTATCTGTTATCCGAATCGCAAACACGCGAAAAAAACTCGCAAGGCCTGACCACGGCCCAAGCTTCAGGGCGCCTAGTATGCACAGAAATTGCAGATTTGCTATGCTACGCGGCCTTCTGAACGGGGTAAAAATCATGTCCAACACACTTTATGCATTGGGTATCGGCGTCGGCACCCAAAACGCCGACGGGGAATGGCTGGAAGTATTCTTCCCGCAGCCACTGCTGCAGCCTGAGCCGGAATTGCAGGCGCTGTTGGAGCGGATCGGTTATACCGGCGGCAATTGCGACCTGCCCTTGTCACCGCAGCAGATGCCCGAACTCGCCGCCGAACTGAAGGCGGCGGGGCAGGACGCCCTGGCGCAATCTGTTGCTGCGCTGGGTGATTCCGTCCGGCCTCTGGTGGCGACCGTTCTGGCCGTGGACAGCGCACCCGAAACTGTTCCGGAAACCTACCTGAAACTGCAATTGTTGTCCCACCGCCTGGTCAAGCCTCACCAGACCGACCTGAGCGGGGCCTTCGCCGTGTTGCGCAACGTGGCCTGGACCAGCGAGGGCGCCATCGAACTGGCGGAGCTGCCGGCACGGCAGTTACAGGCGCGACTGGAAAACAGGGAACTGGAAGTCAGCTGTGTGGATAAATTTCCCAAGATGAGCAACTACGTGGTACCTGCAGGTGTACGCATTGCCCACACCGCACGGGTGAGGCTGGGTGCCTACCTCGGAGAGGGCACTACCATCATGCACGAGGGCTTCGTCAACTTTAATGCCGGTACCGAGGGTCCCGGCATGATCGAGGGCCGTATCTCCTCCGGTATTATGATCGGCAGCGGTTCAGACCTGGGCGGTGGCAGCTCCACCATGGGCACGCTCTCCGGCGGTGGCAACATCGTCAATACCATGGGATCCGGTTGTCTGCTGGGCGCCAACGCCGGGGTCGGAATACCCCTGGGCGATCGCTGCACTGTGGAGGCCGGGTTGTACATTACTGCCGGTACCAAAGTCTGTATGCTGGACGCGCAAGGCCGGGCCGTCGAGACCCTCAAGGCGCGCGAACTGGCGGGCAAATCGGATCTGCTGTTCCGCCGCAATTCCGTGACCGGCACCGTCGAATGCCTCACCAACCGCTCGGCCATTGAATTGAACGAGGAACTGCACGCGCATAACTAGGGCGCCCCCCATGAGTGACACTCTTGAGCTCTGTTGTGAACTGATCCGGCGCCCTTCAGTAACGCCGGAGGACGCTGGTTGCCAGGCGCTGATGATGGAACGGCTGGTGAAGATTGGTTTCGCGTGCGAGCCCCTGCGTTTTGGCGAGGTTGACAATTTTTGGGCGCAACGGGGAGAGTCCGGCCCGCTGCTGGTATTTGCCGGACACACCGATGTGGTACCCACCGGCCCGGAACAGGAATGGCACTCACCCCCCTTCGAACCCACCATCAAAGACGGAATGCTGTACGGGCGCGGTGCCGCCGATATGAAAGGCAGCCTGGCGGCGATGGTGGTCGCCTGCGAACAATTTGTCGCGCAGCACCCGGATCACCCCGGGCGGATCGGCTTTCTCATTACCAGCGACGAGGAGGGTCCGGCAGTAGACGGCACGGTACGGGTGCTGCAATGGCTACAACAACAGGGGCAGAGCATCGATTGGTGCGTGGTGGGAGAGCCGTCCAGTACCGAACGCCTGGGCGATGTCATCAAGAACGGCCGGCGCGGCAGCCTCGGCGCCCTGCTGCGGATCCATGGCATCCAGGGCCACATTGCCTATCCACGACTGGCGGACAACCCCATACACCGGGCCCTGCCGGCACTGGCCGCCCTGTGTGCTGAAACCTGGGATTCTGGCAACGAATTTTTTCCACCAACCTCCATGCAGATATCCAATATCAATGGCGGCACCGGCGCCAGCAATGTCATCCCTGGGGTGTTGGAGGTCATGTTCAATTTCCGCTTTTCCACCGAACTTACTGCGGCGGAACTGCAACAGCGAACCGCCGCCCTTCTCGACGCCCACGACCTGAACTATGGGATTGAATGGAGCCTGAGTGGAGAACCCTTCCTGAACGCGCAGGGCGAGTTGGTAGAAGCCACAATTGCCAGTATCCGCGATTGCCTGCAACTGGAGACCCAGCTTTCGACCGCCGGGGGCACCTCCGATGGCCGCTTTATCGCGCCCACAGGTGCGCAGGTGGTGGAGGTCGGCCCCATCAATGCCAGCATCCACAAACTCAACGAGGAGGTACGCTGCGCGGATCTCGAGGCACTGAGCGGGCTTTACCGGGATATCATACAGCGGCTGCTTATCAAGGCTTCCTGAGCCGGGTGTCGCATGAGTGACCCGGTTTCCGGGTGATTTTGCTGACGGGCAGCTCGTAATGCCCCAGGCGACAGTTTTTTCTGCTTGGCTGGATAGTAGCGAGGTTCGACGCGTCAGCACTGGGAGGTTTCCGCCGTTATCCCATCCGCCTCGGTGAAATTTTCAGGCTAGTCGTCCGTTTCGGGCAAACGCCCCATTTGTGCCCGCATTCCCGCATTCGCCAACTTGCGATTGCTGGCACCGGGTACCACGACAACCTGATCCCGGGTGAGCGCAGCCAGGCTTTCGGCGACCACTTGCGAGGCCTCCATCCACTGCTCCTCCGGTACCCACTCTGTATCAAACCCCTGCATGCTGTCACGGCCGTGAAAATCTGTGCGCGTATAGCCCGGGCACAAACTCTGCACCTTGATACCCTGATCCTTCAGCTCCAGTTGCAGTGCCTCCGAGTAGTGATTGAGAAACGCCTTGCTGGCCCCGTATACCGCTACTGAGGCCAAGGGCGAGAAGGAAACCAGCGAAGAGACATTGACGATGAAGCCGCTGCCTTTCTCACGCATAAAGGGAATCGCGGCACGACACAGGGCCAGGCTCGCCGTGATATGCAAATCCACCATTTCCTGTTGCGGAGCCAGCTCCAGTTCGGCGAAGTTGCCCAGGGTACTGAAGCCGGCATTGTTGATCAGGTAATCTACTGGCCCCTTTTGCCGCAGGGCTTCGATCACCCGGGTCTGCCCCTCGATCGAGGTCAGGTCCGCCACCAGGGGATGCACATCTGCCTGCGATCCCAAAGAACCAGCCAGATCTTCCAGCAACTCTTGCCGTCGCCCCACGATGATAATGATATCGCAGCGGTCGGCGAGTTGGCGGCAAAATTCAGCGCCGATACCCGCGCTAGCACCGGTGACCAGTGCACAGGTCTTGGCAGATGTCATGTTAACGCTCTCCTACAGTTGCAGCGGTGCATAACCCTTCTTCTCAAGCAGTGAAATGATGCCCTGGTCGCCAACCAGGTGGCCGGCACCCACCACCACAAAGTAGCGACCGGAACTGCGCAAAAAGCCCTCAACCTGCGTGGTCATGGCCCGGTTGCGCTGGTCAAACATGCGTTCGTAAACCGAACGAAATTCCGGATTTTTGGCCAGCTCATCATCCAGCAATAGTTTCTTCAAGGCCGGTGCATCACCGCGCTTCCACGCGGACACCAACTCATCCATGATGTCTGCCATGTTCTCCAGCTGAGCCAGGGTTTGCCGCACCAGCAGGTCCTCCTGGGGAAAATCCAGCAGCAAGCCGATCTGTTGCTCAATGGTTTCCATTTCGTGAATATTTTTTTGCCCCCTGGCCTGCTCCAGGAAATAGCGATCTATACCCAGTTCCGGACTCAAACCCAGTTTCATCATCTCCAACGTCGACAAGGTGGTGACCAGCAAACCCGGGCGCATTCTCTCCAGCATTTGCGTCGGCAGCCCGGTGTCCGACAGGTAGTGCTGCAGGCTGCGCCAGGTGGTCGCGGACAAATGATCGCGGATACTCTCGCCGGCCGGATAACTGCCCCGGGCCAGAATCATTTGTTGTATCTGCAGCTGGTTGCCCGCGGAGATGTCCAGTTCCACCGCCAGGGTCTCGGCGCCTGCAAAGGCTTGCATAATCCCTGCACGCAAGGGGTAGATATCCCCCCGGGCCAGATGCATGGAACCCAACAGGTAAACTTCCGCATCAGCCTTGCCCAGCTTGTAAAATAGCAGGCGCTCGCCCGCCGCCAGCGCCGGCGCGCAGATGAACAACAAACTCAGAAACAGGTAACGCAGCATCTTGTCCCCACGCTCACACATCAGGACAACTACTATAACCCAACAGTGAAGCCGTCGGCACGAGCGTGGTGCGGGGAACGACAATCGCCCGGTTGCTGAAACGTCCGTGTCGGCAATGCTACGGGCGAGTGTACCTCGTCACTCGTAACATTCAGAGCCTCCCTTCGGGCGAGCCGCCAAGGGGCCATCCGCAAAGGGGCGGCCTCCCGCTTGCGCTTTCCTGACGTAGTCGGAATGCCGCCCAACCACTATGCCCACTATGCCTGCGAAAACGCGTCGGAATGCCGCATCACTTACTGCAAACCCCTTGGCGACTCGCTGAATGTTACAACATGAGTGACGAGGTGCACTAGCTGGATCAGGCACAGGTATAGACATCAAAGCGCACCGAGCGACCGCTTAAACAAAAACCGGGCGACCTCTGACCCAGTACCGGAGCTCTGAGCGGACGTTTGACCACCACCCGATACGAGGCCTGCTCCAGGGCAAGTTCCAGCACCGCCTCGGCATCAGCATCGTCCCCCAGCAGTCCCTGGAACAACCACATCTCCTTTTTTGCTCGCGCACTCTTCTTGCGTTCGGGAAACATGGGATCCAGGTACACGACATCTGCCTGCGACCTTCGCAAGCATTGCGCGCTATCGCCCCGCACCAGCCGGAGCCGTGAGCAGACCTGTTCCAGCCAGGGATCACCACTGGCGACCGCCCGCTGCAGCCCATCGCGCAGCAGGGCATGCACCCATGGTGAGCGCTCGATCATGAGCACCTTACAACCCAGGTCGGCGAGCACAAAACTGTCCCGACCGAGGCCCGCAGTCGCGTCCACAACACTCAAATCCGCTCGTTTGCCCACACCCACAGCCCGACCCAGCAGCTCATTCTGACCGCCACGCCGGCGATGGCGCATGCCTCCGGAACCGAAATCTACCTGGATCGGACCCGACGCTTCGCTGCCACCGGGCTGAACCTGCAGGCCTGCAGCCGTCGGCATCAGGCAAGCACCCCATTGCCCCGCCCCGGGTTCAGTCATGAGAGGGAGATTCAGTTCAGTGGCCAGCGCCCGGGCCTGCGGGGCGAATTCAGCTGAAGGGCTGTAAACAGCCACCTGGATCATTGCAGCGGACTGAGTGCGTCGCCCAGCAGC
>JAPUKZ010000520.1 GCA_027295405.1 Gammaproteobacteria bacterium | reverse complement strand
AGGCCGCCAGCACCAGCTAGGCATCATATTACAATGCATGCGGTGGTACATCGCCTATTCACTCAGCTATCGCGACCTGGAAGAACTCATGCAGGAGCGAGGCTACGTGGTAGACCACAGTTCGATCCAGCGCTGGGTTGTCCATTATGCATCGCGTATGGAAAAAGCGTTTCGGAAAAACAAGAAACGGACTGGTAATCGGTGGCGGCTTGACGAAACGTACGTAAAGATTAAGGGTCAGTGGAGGTACCTGTATCGTGCCGTTGACAAGCACGGTAAGACATGGGGCGGCCTTCCGCTGATTTTATACTGACCGCCAAGCGTGATAAAAAGGCCGCATCGTGGGGCACGGTGACCTCCCTGTCTTCAATGGCTGTACCCTATGGTGGACTCATTTCCACTCCCGGCATGGGGTTGAAATAGTGCATCTGCACATCGCGTCTGGCAATTTTCCAGCTGCCATCCCGGCGCTCAAAGGTATCTTTATACGTCGCTCCAACCATCTGCACGACCCCGTCGGGGGATGCACCCATGCAATCGACATCGCAGCTTCCGAGCGCGTGGTCGGCATCTGAAAAATCAATACGCAGATTGGTGGTGAGATGGTGGGTTTCTCGCCAGGCCGGGTAGAGCACCTCGAACACCGCCTCACGAATACCTTCGTGGCCGACAAAGTCGCCGAAGGGTGCACCTACCGCCCAAACCGCATCTTCGTGCCAGATAGCGATAAATCGATCCCAATCGTGGCAATCAAAACCAATACAATAGTCGCTCACCAGGTCTCTCATCGCGGCCCTGCTCTCCAACTCATCTACCCGTGCCAACAACGCCTGTACCTGTTCAGCCAGTACTTCAGATTCAATGCCCATAAATCACCTCCCTTGTACAATCAGATCGCGTGGGTTTCGCACCGCGCTCAATTATCGCGGGCACCCTGCACAATCCATTGCTCAATTACATCAATGTCATTGCTCTGCAACAGGTCTCGCTGGTAGGGCATGCTGTCACCTTCACCCCCCACACGCAGATGTGAACCAACTAGTTTGTGATAAAGATAACTGCCCTCTACGTCTCCCGGCGCTACTAACAGCAGATCACTCTGCGTGGAAGCTTTGCCCACCAGGGCCGCGTAGGGTTGCGGATGCAGGCTCAACTCGCCCTGAGCTCCATCGACCATATGGCACATAACGCAGTGTCGATTGAGGATGGGAACAATGAGTTGCTCAAAACCAGGCCCGGGCTGGGACGACTCGCAACCCGCCATCATCAATAACACCCCAGCTAGTAGAAACTTACGACTGTTCATTCTCTTCCAGATGAGCGGAATTGGCTGCGATGAACCCAAATGTCAGCGACAAGCCCAGCGGACAGCCGGCACCCCAATATGCGTCCCGGGAGGGGCTGGCGATGCAATTACCGGCCCCGTACAAACCGGGAATCGGTTGATCATCGACATTCAGCACGCGGGCTTTGGCATCAATGACCGGCCCCCCATTGGTATCGAGGCCGCCTGCCGCCAGGATAGTCGCGTAGTAGGGACCCTCTTCCCGCAGGGGATACATGGTGTCGCTGGGGAAATCATTGACGGGCCAATCCGTGTCGGTGCGCATTGGAGAAAAGGCCTGATGCCATTCCGAGTCGTAGCTGGCCTCGCCGCGTTGAAAGTCCGCATCCTTGCCCGTTCGCGCGTAGGTATTAAATTTGGCCAGGGTCTGCGCAAGATTTTCCGTGAAGGAGGCATCCAGGGTATAACCACCCGTGGCGGTCGCGAGCTCCTTCAGTCGCTGCTGTAGCTGTTCCCCTAGCTCGTCCAGGGAATTACCCTGCAATACAAAGCTGGAATCACCTGGCTGTTCCGGCAATGGGTAAATGCCAGCGAAGGCTTCTGCGCTGCGCTGGTCGTAGATCATGATCATCAATTGATTGGGATACTCGGCTCGTGATGAGTCATAAATACCATGCACTTCGGTGCGATCGTTGTAGTTACGTTTCTCATTGACAGCACGCAAACCGTACTTGTTCACGTGAAACATGGAATCACCAGCAGGTATGAACACACCGCCCGCTAGCTTCGAGTTTTTAAGGGCCTGCTCCAATACAACCTGCGAGCGCCAGGCAGATGACATATTACCTAATCGGGCGCCCACGGCGCCGGCAATATGTATGAAATCCCCGGTCGCCATGGGTGTCGCACAGGAACCGTAAAACCGGTTGCGCTGATTGCTGGCAAGCAACTGCCGATTATGCGCATAGCCGCCACTGGCGAAAATGACGCCTTTGCGCGCCTGCAGCATCACACTTTGACCATCCCGATCTGCCTGCAGTCCAACCACTCTTCCAGTATCGTTCACAACCAGCTTGACAGCGCGATGCCCCAGCAGGATATCCGTATCCCGGGCGCGCAAGGCTGCCTCCAGTTGCCCCATCATATCTACGCCGGTTCCCATCACACCATCTGCGCCGACGATACCCAGGGTGCGCCCGGTGGGAACCTTGTTCTCTGGCACATGGTCCAGATAATCCGTGGCCGAACGATCCAGGTGAAACATGCGCCATTCCGCCAGATTTATGGCGCCGGTCTCGCGCAGCTGATCCGCCGCTTTGTGAGCATTATCGTAGAACGCTTCCAGCAGGCTATAGGTGTGGTCGTCGAGGCCCAATTGATGGGCATCGGCACTGTAAAGCTCAGGAAAAGAATAGCGCGCCAGATACTTCAGGCAATCCGTCTTGCTGTCCTCAATACCTTTTGCTTGCAGGGTAAAATTATTCGGTATCCATATTACACCCACGGTCTTCGCCGAGGTGCCTCCGAACACCGGAGCTTTGTCCACCATCACCACAGAGTCGCCATTCTCGCGCGCAGTTAATGCCGCGGTACCTGCGCCTACTCCAGTTCCGACAATAACAACATCCGCTGCCTGATCCCAAAGTAACGCTGCCCGGCCTCCGGACTCGCTCTGACAGGCACTGAGACTGACCGCACCGAGAGCCGCAGTCGCAACACCGGCACCTTTAAGAATTTCCCGCCGGGTAATTTCCGGTTTTTGGCCACGCTTTCTATCTGTCATCGAGTTCTCTCCGCCAAGAATGCCTCGGGTTGTCAATCGGCTCAGGGCTGCTCATCAGCTCAGGGCTGCTTACAGGCATCTCCCTGGGTCATCTGCCGAGTCCACAGCAACTCGCCCGTGGCTGCACCGATACCGCTGGCTGTACCGGTAACTACCGCCACTTTTCCATTCAAGCGCATTTTATTGTCTTCTTATCCACCCCAGGTTAGTGCAAGCTCTCTTTACTTATAGGCCTCGCGGGCGCGAAATACGAGATCCTCCGGTCCCCGCTGCCCAAGCAACTCGGCGGGGATATCGTAAAAGCCCTGGGTGGACGGCGGTTCCACTCGCATCCAGTCGGTAAGGCCAGTCCGGTGACTGATCTTCCACACGTTGTCGCGTTTCTGGAACCGATCGATATAGCGGCCTCCTACCAGAAAATCCATTTCCGTATCGTAGGCATTCTCTGCAGCCAGCGGATCGCCCTTGGCACGCATGCGGTGATAGGCGGAAAAATAGGTTTCCGTATAGGCATCATTGCCGTCGAGATCGATAAAGATATTACCCAGTTGGTGATGGGTACGGGTGTGCGTGCGCAGCACATCAAATGCGAAGGCCACAAAATCCAGCGGCGCACCTGGTTTTGAGGGCAGGGAAGGATCGGAGGAGGGCCCCACAAAGCCATGGGCATGCTGGGAATCGGGGTGAAAAACTGAACGCAGCAAGGCTTCGTCTAAACGGTCCAGCGCCCGGGCATAGGTCATGATCAGGTCGGAAATAGCTTGCTTGTCCAACAACTCTCGCAACTGCTGCTCGCTCATCGGCAACCTCCCAAATGAAAAACGCACGCCTTACCGCGTATAAGGCGTGCGCTCGCTACTATTGATCAAACCAAGAAGTGTGACGATCACTCCTCACCGAAGGTATAAATGACTTCCAGCCCCCAGGTGCGAGGCGCTCGCGGGATCGCATAGGCCCATAGACCAGAGACATTCAAACCGTGTGCATAACCATCTTCATCCGTTAGATTACGGCCGTAAAGACTCACCTGGAATCCCTTGATCGCGTAATTGACTGAAGCATCCAGCAAATGCTGATCATCATTTTCTAGCTCCGCCCGGTTAGTCTGCTCGACAAAGTGCTCACCAAGAAAATGATAAGAGCCTCTCACCCAGGCTTCGCCACCGCCAACCTGCCATTCGTAGGTTGCATCCAGAGAGCCGGTGAACTCTGGTGCTCGACGGAAATCAGATTCACTAAGATCCACGGGGCCATTGGGACCGATAAAACTGAACTCATCGTACTCTGAATCCAGATAGCCGACGTTTGCACGCACATGCAGGCCTTCTGTGACTATCGCCTGCAGTTCAAGTTCCACACCTTGCATGGTTGCATCAGCGGCGTTAAAAACCGAAATCCTCTGGCCCGTGGGTCCATCAGAGGGTAATCCCAGCTCTTCCTGCTTGTCCTTATAGTCCATATAGAAAATGGCGCCATTCAATCGCAGCCCCTTGTCCGGCCACTCGC
>JAPUKZ010000052.1 GCA_027295405.1 Gammaproteobacteria bacterium | reverse complement strand
TTGTATTAAACGCATCGAAGACAAGAGACCAGCTACCGTGGATATCCTGACTCAGGATCAGGATGTCCAGGACATTCTAGTTCTCAATCTCACGCGGGCGGTACAACTCTGCGAAAAGTCCTTGGCCGACTTTCGACGATTTTCCCAGGAGATCAGTAATTACCTCTCTGCAGGATAGTGATTGCAGTGGTGGACAAGGCGTATCAAGGACCAGGGTTTAGCGACGCCCTCTGAAGGCCACTAGCGCATGTCCACGGAATACTCGCCCCATCCAACGACCCAACCCGAACTCGGGGTGTTGCCCTCGGGACATCTCAGCTATTTCTCTGCGGAGGACGACAGCGATGCCGGTGGGCACACCGTTCCGGCAGCAAATGAGATGGGGTTTGCACGAGGCATCGCCGCAGGCCTGATCGCATTGGCGGCAAAAGATAACGCCGCGGACCTCTCCCCCATCCTCGCGTATTGGCAAGCCTTCGCCTGCCGATATCTGGCTGCGCGCTGTCAAATCACGCAAGCCGATCCAGCGTGTCCCGATCAAATCGGCAGACTCGACGAACGGCAGACGGTATCGCTGCTCGAAGCTGCGCCACCGATGCGCGGCGCTGAGTATCTTTCCCATGAGGTGCTGAATGAACTCTGGTTCTGGCTCGACGACTGGGTGTGCACTCAAGTCCGTGACCATGGAGATCTCGGGACATTCCTTGAAGAAGAAGCACCGCGCTGGCACCAGGTCGGGCGGGTCTGCTTTCACCTGGCGGAAAACAAATTGGATCGAGATTACCCGTTCGCGTTCATGGCCACCTATGCACCCGAATTCTCCAGCCAGAATCAGGGTCAGATCCGCCACCAGGCTCTGGCCAGGGCTTTGCAGGAATATGCCGGTGCCCGCAACAAGCAGGCCCTGATCCGTCTGCTGTCCCCGGTGCAGCGGGCATCTGAACACAGCGCTCTGATCCGGGAGCTGGTCGACAGTGGGGACCTGTACCACCCCCTCGCCTGGACGGCCGCCGAGGCTTACGAATTCCTCAAAGAGACACCAATTTACGAGCGCAGCGGAGTGATCGTCCGCCTGCCCAACTGGTGGAAAAAACGCGTCCGGGCGCGGGTTAGCGTGACCATCGGCAGTGTTGAACAGCAGAAACTCGGCGCCGATGCGCTGTTGGATTTCAAGCTGGGGATCGCGCTAGGCGATGAAAACCTGACTGAGCAGGAATTACAGACCTTGCTGGCGGAACAAGATGGCCTGGCGTTCGTCAAGGGCCAATGGATCGAGGTAGACCGGGAAAAGTTAGCCGAGGCGCTCGCGCACTGGAAAACGGTTGCAGCCGAAGCGGCCAGAGATGGGCTGTCCTATAGCGAGGGCATGCACTTGCTGGCCGGCGCCCCGGCCGATTTGAGCCAGGCCGGCATGCCGACCGAAGATCGGCAATGGGCCTTCGTACAACCGGGCCCGTGGCTGGGGTCCCTGCTTGACGAACTGAGGGCGCCGGAAACGCTCAAGGACATCGATCCGGGCAGCAGCCTCAAGACCCAGCTACGCCCCTATCAGCGCACTGGCCTCAGCTGGCTGTGGCTGGTATCGCAACTGGGGCTCGGCGCCTGCCTGGCCGACGACATGGGGCTGGGCAAGACCATGCAGATTATTGCACTGCTGCTGGTATTGAAAAAGCGGCGCCGCAAGACACCCTCCCTGCTGGTGCTGCCCGCATCACTGCTGGCCAATTGGAAAACCGAACTGGAACACTATGGCCCTTCCCTGCGCTGTCTGTTCGTGCACCCGTCGCAGATGAACAAGCAGGAAATAAAAGGCCTGGCGAGCGCTGACGGGTCGAGGCTGGCGGGAATCGACCTGGTCCTCACCACCTACGGAATGTTACTGCGTCAACCCTGGTTGGAGGATCGAAACTGGCAGTTGCTGATCCTTGACGAGGCGCAGGCCATAAAGAATCCCTCCAGCCGGCAAACCCGAGCGACCAAGAAGTTAAACGCCGCCGCCCGCATCGCGCTCACCGGAACACCCATAGAAAATCGGATCGGTGATCTCTGGTCCCTGTTCGATTTCCTGTGCCCGGGCCTGCTCGGGTCGGCGCCGCGGTTCAAGGACTTCGTCAAATCACTAGCCACCGCAGAAAGCGACCAATACGCCCCTTTGCGGAACCTGGTGAGCCCCTACATCCTACGCCGACTCAAGACCGACAAAACAATCATCAACGATCTACCGGAAAAAACCGAGGTACGGGCGTGGTGCGGTCTGAGCAAAACCCAGGCGGCCTTGTATCGGAAGGAGGTAGAAAGGCTGGCCACCGCACTTGAGACAATGGGCGGCATGCAGCGACGCGGCCTGGTGCTCGCCAGTCTTATGCGCTTCAAGCAGATCTGCAACCATCCCTCTCAGTTGCTGGGTGATGATCGATATGAGCCCTCAAGTAGCGGCAAATTTACCCGGCTGGCCGAGCTGTGCGAAGAGATCGCCTCGCGCCAGGAAAAACTGCTGGTCTTTACCCAGTTTCGCGAGATAATCGAGCCTTTGGCAGCCTTTCTCGCTAAGCTGTTTGGCCGGCACGGACTGATTCTGCACGGCGGCACCCCGGTTCAACAGCGGATGCGGCTGGTGGACAATTTTCAGCATGAACGCGGGCCGCCATTTTTCATATTGTCCCTTAAAGCCGGAGGGACCGGGCTGAATCTGACCGAGGCGTCCCACGTGATCCACTTTGATCGTTGGTGGAACCCGGCCGTGGAAAACCAGGCCACAGATCGGGCGTTTCGAATCGGCCAACGCAACAATGTATTGGTCCACAAGTTTATCTGCCAGGGTACCGTGGAAGAGAAAATAGATGCGTTGATAGAAGAAAAAACAACACTGGTCAATGATATCCTGAAAGGCGGTGCAGAGACCCTGTTGACCGAAATGAACAATGCGGAATTGCTGGAATTGGTTTCGTTGGACGTGAATAAGGTGCAAGTCTAAGGAGATTATTTACGATGGCCTATGGTGAATGGCGCCCCTATGTATCCGTAGCACAACGGCGTGCCATGGCGAACCGGGAGATGAAAAAACTGCGCAAGCAAAGTCGCGACATCGCCCCTGTCGAGATCCAGGGCCGCAAGATCGCAAGTACCTTCTGGGGCGAGTCCTGGTGCACGCATCTGGAAGGGTTCAGCGACTTTGCCAACCGCCTGCCACGCGGTCGGACCTATGTCCGTAACGGGTCGGTCTGTCACCTGGCAATCAAGCAGGGAAAAGTTGAGGCCATCGTCTCCGGTTCAGAGCTCTACAATGTCGTCATCGACATAGCGCCTCTACCATCGGCCCACTGGGAAAAGGTACGCAGGCAATGCAGCGGCCAGATCGGCTCCATGCTGGAGCTGTTGCAGGGACGACTTTCCAGCCGGGTAATGTCAATTGTGACCGATCCCGGCACGGGGTTGTTTCCGCAACCGAAAGATATCGATTTCCATTGCGACTGCCCGGACTGGGCATACATGTGCAAGCATGTAGCCGCCGTGTTGTACGGTGTAGGCGCCCGCCTGGATGAAAAGCCGGAACTGCTATTCGTGCTGCGCAAAGTCGATCACGAAGAACTCATATCGATAGACATAGACTTGCAGGTGGCGACCACAGGGGCGGGGAAACGGCGCCGACTCGCCAACCAGGATCTCTCGAATATATTTGGCATCGACATTGAGGACTCCAAGGGGCCGGCGACCGCGCACCGTCCTGACAAAGAAAATTCGGCCCGCAAGACCACGGCGCAAGGAGCGAAGGATTTTACGCCTACTGGCGTGGCGATTTCCCGGCTGCGCAAGCGGTTCGGGATGACGCGTACTCAGTTCGCGGACCTGATCGGTGTCACTCCCCAGACGATTGCCAGCTGGGAAAACAGGCGTGGCAAACTCAAACTTCAGCAGCGCACGCGGGTGGCGCTCACCGACGCCTGGCACTCTTCAACGATTTAGCCGCGCGATCCGAAGGAGATCTGATCCTGCCCGCCTAGGATAGACAAGCACAGCATTGGCGAACAGTGCTGGCAAAACGATGACCAGGGCAGCGGTGGCGTAGTATGCAAAAAAACGAACGGGCCGATCAGTTCCTGGTCCAGCCAGGACATGAAGGTGGCTCGGCCGTTAAACCTCAGTGTTGTTATGCAGGGTGAGCCCGGTATTGGTCAGCAACTAGTTGATGGCCCGTTGCCGCGTCCAGTGCGCTACCCCCGTCCTCCAGGATGTCCTGTCCTGTTTGCAGGGCGGTGTCCAGTTGCGCATGATAAACCGCCTGTTGATCTTCATTAAGGGTACT
>JAPUKZ010000519.1 GCA_027295405.1 Gammaproteobacteria bacterium | reverse complement strand
GGTGGAATAGCCCACCGCCATTTCGCTTTTATTGCCGGTTGTCAGCACCAGCAAACCCTTTTTATTGGAAATGGACATCAACAGCACGCCGCGGCAACGAGCCTGCAGGTTTTCCTCCGTGGTATCCCGCCTGGTCCCGGCAAATTCCTCTTCCAGGCTGGCCATGAAGGCTGCATAAACAGACTCGATAGAGATGACCTTGTGACTGACTCCCATGCGACGCGATTGCTCTGCCGCATCTTCCACGCTCATCTGCGAGGTGTAACGGAAGGGCATCATGACTGCCTCCACCCGGTCAGCCCCCAGTGCGTCGACCGCCACCGCCAGAGTCAGCGCCGAGTCAATGCCGCCGGACAAGCCCAGCACCACCCCTTTGAAGTGATTCTTGTCTACATAGTCCTTCACCCCCAGTACCAGCGCCTGATAGACACTGGTCTGCTCATCCATTGGCTCAATACTGGTGGTGCCCGCCAGGACGCATTCCCCCCCCTCACGCCGCAGCTGCATGGCGTAGCTACCCACCTCATAGTGCGGCGCCATTGCGCAGATCCTGCCATCGGCGTTGACGGCGAATGAGCCGCCATCAAAAACCAGTTCATCCTGCCCACCGACCTGGTTTACATAGACCACGGGAATGCCGTTCTCCTGCGCCCGCGCGGCCACCAGTTGCCGGCGCTCATCGGATTTTCCACGATGGAAGGGTGAAGCGTTCAGATTGAGGATAACTTCGGCTCCCGCTGCCCTGGCCAACCGGGCTGGCTCGGCCTCCCAGATATCCTCACAGATACTGAGGCCCACCTGGACCCCGTGCACCGGAATGACGCAAACCTGGTTGCCGGCCTCGAAATAGCGCTTTTCATCGAACACCTGGTAGTTTGGCAAGCAGTGCTTGGCGTACTCGGCCACCAGCTCGCCAGCATGGATCATCCCCGCCATATTGTAGAGTTTGCCGTCCACACGCCGTGGATATCCCACGACCACATGGCTGTGAGCAACCCCTTCACATACCGCCTGCAGAGCCCGATCAACGCGACCCTCCATGCTGGACCGTAACAACAGGTCTTCCGGTGGATAGCCACACAGTGTCAGCTCCGGAAATACCAGCACACAGCGCTGGTGACGCTGCTCAGCCGCGGCCACCTGTTCCAGTATTTGCGCTACATTACCGTCAAAATCCCCCACCAGGGTATTCAGTTGCAGCATAACGATTTCAAATGCAGACATACCATCTCATCCAGGAATTCCAACCGCCATATTTTCCAGCAAACCGTGTTCGTAAGCAAAGAGTGGAGCGGGTAAACTATCCACATAACTCAGTGAAAGGACCCAAATGGCGGAACAACCCGCAATCTTGACGGCTCCTGGCCATATGCCGGCCGATACCCAGAACGTGACCCTGTTTCGCATTTACGTGCTGTATCGTACGCTGCTCTCCATCCTGCTTTTGCTCAGCCTGGTCAGTGTCGACACCCGGCAGGTTCTGGGAGTTCACAACCCCGAGCTATACCTGAACGTCGCCATCGTCTACCTCGCCACCAACCTGGCCCTGGTGGGCGTAATCAAATCGCGTTTCACCAAGAACCAGGCACTGCTGTTTGTCATCTTTTTCATCGATATCCTGGCCATTACCTTGATGGCCGACGCCAGCGGTGGGATGAACAGCGGCCTGCCGATCCTGCTCATCGTCACCGCCGCCGCCAGCGCGACTCTCATCAGCAGTGGCAGCATCGCCACGCTGATTGCGGCCCTGAGTATCATCGCCCTGCTCGCCGATACCATGCGCTTGATCAATGAGCAGATACTGGGAATCAACAGCCTGTTCCCGGCCGGATTGCTGGGGTCCCTGATTTTTGCGGTGTCCATCCTCATCCAGATGGTGGCCCGCCGCCTCGGCAAGGCGGAAGCCCTGGCCCGCAAGCGCGCCGCCGACCTGTACGACCTGCAGCGATTAAATGAACAAATCGTGCAACACATGGAAATCGGAATCTTGCTGGTGTACGAGTCGGGCGCCGTACGCGTTATGAACCAGGCGGCAACGCGGCTACTGGACCCAAAGCGCCCGATGCCGATGGAACAGGGCCGTCTGCTGGAGGATTACCACGAGGGGCTGGCGCAACAATTCGAGGACTGGCAATCCAGTGGCGAGCACAACCCGTCCCCGCTGGACATTCGCGGAGATGCACCACCAGTGATTGCCAATTTTCGCACCCTGCAGAGTGCCACCCGTGGCGATGCTCTGGTTTTTGTTGAAGATTACAGCCCGGTCACACAATACGCGCAATCCCTGAAACTGGCTTCGCTGGGACGATTGACCGCCAGCATCGCTCATGAAATTCGCAATCCCCTGGGCGCGATCAGCCACGCCGCCCAGTTGCTCGGTGAATCTGAAGAGCTGAGCGACGACGACCAGCGCCTGACTGACATCATCCAGCAGCACACCCAGCGCATGAATGCCATCATCGAGAACGTCATGCACATCAGTCGCCGTCAACCGCCCAATCCGGAGCGACTGGTGATGAAGGATTGGCTGGAGCATTATCTGGAGGAATACCGCGCCGGGCTCAGTGGAGCACCCCTGATCAAGTTCGCCGAGGCACCGGAGGAAGCGGTCATACAGTTCGACCCGAAACACCTGCAACGGGTTCTCGGCAACTTACTGGACAATGCCCTGCGCCACAGCAAACTGGCCAACGGGGTCGCATCCGCAGACGTGGTTATCTCCTGGGAGTACCTGATTCAGCGCTGCCTGATTGACGTCATCGACCACGGTGAGGGCGTATCGGCCGACGAGCAGGTAAAATTGTTCGAACCGTTTTATACTACCGTGGAAAAAGGGACCGGGCTCGGTCTGTACCTGTGTAAGGAACTCTGTGAAATCAATAAAGCCACCCTCGCCTACCGTCGCACGAGTTCCGGTCGGAGCTGTTTCCGTATTGCCATCTCCCCGCACAAGTAGTGGGCACCCGCCGCAATGACCCAACAAACTGTCCTGATCGTCGACGACGAACCCGATATTCGGGAACTATTGGAAATCACCCTCAGCCGCATGGGCCTGGACACCCTGAGCGCCGCCGATCTGGCCGAGGCCCGCGACCTGCTCAGCAGCGGCGCAGCGGATTTGTGCCTGACCGATATGAAGCTGCCCGACGGCAACGGCATCGCCCTGGTAGAACATATCCAGGAACACTACCCGCAACTGCCGGTGGCGATGATTACCGCGCACGGCAGTGTAGATACGGCGATTACCGCCCTTAAGGCGGGTGCCTTTGACTTTGTCAGCAAGCCCATCGAACTGGATAACTTGCGCAAGTTGGTTACCACTGCCCTCAAACTGGCCCAGGCCAATACTGGCCTGGGCTATGCCAGCCACACTGCCCTGATTGGCAGGACCCCGGTAATAGAAGCCCTGCGCGGCCACATCACCAAGCTGGCCCGCAGCCAGGCCCCGGTTTACATCAGCGGCGAATCCGGTAGCGGCAAGGAGATTGTGGCACGCCTGATTCACTCCAACGGCCCGCGCAGCAGTGGTCCCTTCATTCCGGTCAACTGCGGCGCCATTCCCCAGGAGTTGATGGAAAGCGAATTGTTTGGCCATAAGAAAGGCAGCTTCACCGGTGCTACCGATAACAAGGAGGGCCTGTTCCAGGCCGCCCAGGGCGGCACCCTGTTTCTGGACGAAGTGGCCGACCTGCCCTTGCCGATGCAAGTCAAGCTGCTGCGGGTGATCCAGGAAAAAGCCGTGCGCCCGATCGGGGCCAACGAAGAGATTTCTACCGACGTCCGGGTGCTCAGCGCCACTCACAAGAACCTGGCGGTGGAAGTCGAAGAAGGTCGCTTCCGCAATGACCTGTACTACCGCATCAACGTCATCAACCTGCCAGTACCCAGTCTGCGCGAGCGCCGGGAGGACATACCGCGGTTGGCGGAATTTTTCCTGAAAAGACTGACAAGCGGCGAAGGCAATGGACAACTCACCCTGGAAGACAGCGCGCTGGAAGCTCTTGCAGCCTATAATTTCCCGGGGAATGTCAGGGAATTGGAGAATATCCTGGAGCGGGCCTGTGCGCTGTGCAGTGGCAACCGCATTGTCGCCGACGACCTGCACCTGCCCAGTACAGCCCCCGCACAGGCTGCAACGAGAGACTCAAGTAGCGAGAGCTGGCACCCGGAGGAGGCTTTTGGGGACATGGAATCCTACCTCGAGGATATGGAGCGCCGGATTCTGGCCAGGGCGCTGGAGGAATCGCGCTGGAACAAGACTTCGGCGGCGAAGCTGCTGGGGATCAGTTTTCGGTCGCTGCGGTATCGGTTGAAGAAGCTGGATTTGGATCAGTAAAAATAGGGGACAGAGCACGGTTTTTTAACCTCGAAAACCGTACTCCGTCCCCTATTTTTAAAACCGTGCTCCGTGCCTATTTTTCCGTCCCCTATTTTTCTATGAAAATATGTTCGATCAAAATTGATTTGATTCAGCGGGGTGAGCGGAGACCTGCGCTGCTAATCTTTGGAGTGAAGCAACAACAGTCGTGGTATGGATATCACGGCGGGATCGAATCAGGCTATGGACAGTCGAGCGCGGGGGGTATCGCTGGCGGAGCTGCTGGTGGTTCTCGGGATAATTTCATTGCTCACGGTAGTCAGCTTCCCCGTTGTTGATACCGCGGGTGCCGAAGCCAGCCAGTTCAATATGATCATGATGCGGTCGCTGGGTCTGGCCAGGCGTCAGGCGGTGGGGGGCGGCGAGCGGGTAACTTTGTGCGCGAGCGACGACGGGCGCAGTTGTTTGCGGGACTGGGTGGGGAATGTCAGCATCCTGGTTTTCACGGATCGCAATCGCGATCACCGGTTGGATGACGGCGATCTGTTACATCACAGCCAGCGGTTAGTGTTGCGCCAGGGTCGCGGCTATTGGCGCGGCTCGCTGGGTCGGCGCTATATGCGCTTTCGAGTGGATGGCAGCGCGGTTGAGTACGGCCGCTATACATATTGCCCCCATTCCGGGGACAGTCGGCACTTTCGTCAGTTAGTGGTTAATCGGGTGGGCAGGGCTTACCGGCACCACGATGGTGGGGGTAAACGGGACGATTGTGGTTAGCGCACCGGTACTACCAACAACAGCCCTGAGCGGTACTACCAACAACAGCCCTGAGCGGTACTACCAACAATGGTCAACGCTGGCGCCGCCGGAATCCTTGGCGGTCTTCCTGCCAACGCTGTCCAGGGACAGGCTGGAGCAAAAGAGGTCGTCGGATTGCACTCCGGTGGCGGCCGCCGTCAAAAGATAACAGCGCGTGATAGCACCACCACCACAGGCTGCCACCGTCAGGTTGTAGTAACCTTCCATGCTGGTGGTACGACCCAGCGCCAGACCCGAGCCCGCTGACACCTCTGTAGTGTAGCTATTGTTCTGGGCGAAAAACTTTTCCGAACGAGCACTCAGGTCCAGCAGCGCCGCTTTGGCATCGGCGCGGCGGGATTTGGCCACACTACTCTGGTAGCTGGGCAAAGTGATCGCAGCCAGTATCCCCAAAATGACCAGCACCACCATTATTTCTATCAGGGTGAAACCACGGTTTGTCTTTACACTGATGTCCATCGATAGCCCTCTTTTTTTACCCATTGGCACTCCCCTAATACTGCGCAAGCATAGCACAGCCAACCCTCCTAGTCGGCTGTGATGTCTGTCCAGGTGCGGCGTCCGGACTCAAAGTTGGGGCCAACAGTCAGGCCCGCCTGCGCCACCGTTCCCTCCATGACGACCGGAGTTTCCCCGTCGCTTTCCAGACCAGTGGTACTGGCGATAGCGCCGCTCCAGATCGTGCTCTCCAGATGCTCCAAGTCCTGCAAATCTGAATAGGTATCCTTGCAACCGCCTTCCTTCTCCTTGGTGTCCTTACAGTATTCAAGGCTATCTAGAGCTGCTTGCAGGTCGGTAATGCCGAGAGCGGCCAGGATCTCATCGAACTCCTCCTGGGTCAGCACCGCTTCATCGACCACCTGCGCCACATCGGCCTCCCAGTTGGGTTCACCGTAGCAGGAAGCGCCCCCATAGTGCCAGAACACGGTAGATTCCCAGTAGGCATCGTCGTCGCCCTGGCCGGAAATATCCGCGCGCAGGCCACCGAACACCTCGTAATCCGGGCTACCGGTATCAAATGACCCGGAACCATCGAAGTCTTCCTTCAGCGCCACCTGGTCGCCGTTACCCAACACGACCGGCGAGAGCAGATCCGTGGGCAACTGCACGATCAGCGCATCCAGCGCATTGCCGCTGCCCCCGATGAAAATATCGCGATTGATGGCCTGGGTAACCAGGGCGCCATTGCGGTAGCGGTTGTTGGTCACCGCATCATCCCGATTCACACAGCCGGTGTTGGAGGGGTGCAGACCCCCGGCGAGAATCGCCATATCATCGAAGGCATTTTTTACCGTTCCTCCGTCAGCGGCAAGGCCGGCGGTGGTGAAGATCAATGAGTTGCCATCGTCATCTTCCAGGGGGCCCGAGCCGTTCCAGGCGCGCAACTTCTTGTGAATCATGGCCTGGTATTCGACCACGTTGTACTCGCGGTCATCCAGGGTCAGTACAGCACCGGGCGACAAATCGGCATTGGCCACCACCACTATAAATTCATCCGCTGCATCCATCACCCAGGTTTCATCCAACTCGGCATGACCCAGGGCATTGCCCGTGACAGCGAAATTATCCAGATCCTGGTAATCCAGGAAGACGCGGCCGACCTTCTTGTCGTATACATGGGTGTGCTTGAAGGTCTTGTCGCCGACGCCGCCATCCGTGTTGTCAAAGTAGTCCGTATCCACATCGATGTGGCCACCCTGGAATCCATCCGGACAATCCACAGCACAGGGCAATTCCACCGGCGGCACCACGTAATTAAACAACTGGGCGTCTACACCGTCGGCAACCCGGGCGATCGTTGCCTGTGACATGACGCCAGCGGGCTGAGCCCACATCACCACGATATCTACGCTGTCAACCAGGTCACCGTCGCTGTTGCTGTCGATATTATCCGTCAAAGTCAGCGTATCGCTCTTGTCCAGATCAAACACGGCGCTGCCCGGCGCCCCACCATCCACGTAGTAGGTTTCCAATACGTAGTTAGCGCGGGTATTGGGCTCATTGATGGTGATTTTGAGCCGTCCGCCGCGCAACTGAGGGGGCTGCAGGGCCCGGAAACCCGCCGGTAACTCCACCATCCAGCCATCGTGGGTGGCCCAGTTAATGAAGCCGGGATCCGGGTCAAAGGTTTGTACCGTCTCGGTGATGTCCGTGGCCGTGTAGGTCTGGTCACCCGACAGGGTTTGCGCCAGCAGTACCTGCGAGTCGATATCAGGCGGAGTAGCGCCGGAATCCCAGATACCATAGATCGCCTGCACCGAAGTATCCGCCATATCGGCCTCGGTAAACAAGCGCCCGGTACCAAACAGCACCAGGTGTCCCGCTACCGGGTGACGCGTCACGTCCGGCGACTGGATTATCGGTTGAGTCGCGACACCCGGGTGAACCGGTGTGCCGGAATAGGCCACCGCCCAGCTACCGGCAGACGTGCTGGTAAGATCAAACTTCCACATATTGCCGTCGATATCGCCGGCGTAAACGAAATCGACGGTACCATTGGCGTCAAAATCCACCAGCGAGGGCGCGGACAAACCGTTGGGCGATCCGGCAGAGCCGCTGCCGGTACTCAGGCGCGTCACCCCGCCGGTACCAATATTCACCAGGTATAGAACCGCAATGCCGTTGGCGCTGTTATAGCCGTTGCCCAGCACCGCGTAGGTGGCGCCGTCGTTGGCCTTGGCAATTACCGCCTGGCCGTAACTGTAGCCGAGATCGTCATCGCTATTGGCGTCGATCTCCCACAATACCTTCAGGTCGGTGCCGCTGGTGGCGGTCTCGTCGGAAAGCGAGTCATTGGTGATATCCAGGCCAAACCAGGCCTTGCCGCCGGCGCCCAGGCCGCCGACCAGAACGGTGTGCCAGGCACTGCTGAAATACACATCCCGCGAGGTCAGGGAGCCGTCGACAAAATACTGGTGGGTGTAGGGGCGTCCCGCCAGCAGGTCGAGATCACCTATGAGTATGGAGGGAATATAGGCCCAGACCTCGTTGCCGTCATCGGCGTCAAGGGCATGCAACATGCCGTCGTTGGCGCCGACGTAGACGCGCTCATCGCGGGCGGCATAGGTGCTGGCGAAGGCAGCATAACCGTTGTAGGTGAAAGTGCCTTCAGGTGGCCCCACGTAGACGGGGTTGGAATGAATGATATCGCCCAATATACTCTGCCGGTAGCGTAAGCCGGGCTCATTGGTGCGTTCGCCACGAACGAAATTGAGAATATCGCTGCTGCTGCCACTGGCATCGAAAACCGCCTTGTCCAGCGCCTCTTTTTGGGCATCGGACAGGTTGGCCCAGCGGAAAGCCTTCTGGTCGGAGCCATCCCAGGTCACGATTTCGCGCCCGGTGTCCCAGTAGCTGGAATTTGCTGCCTGGTTCAAGTCAAACTTCACGTTCGCCGACCAGTTGGCCGGCGGGCTACCGGTATTGGCGGGGGAATGTCCGGTCAAATCGACGCTGGTGGTGAGAGCGCCCAGGTTACTTATCGTGTATTCAACAATATCACCCTGCCAGGAGCCGTTCTCAAACCAGGCCCGATAGGCCATGGCGCCGCCGGAAATATCGGTATTGCTCAACGTCAGTGGCGACACCGAGCCCAGGGGCTGCAGGCTGGGATCGAAGGCATCAGCTGCTTGCAATTGTGACGCCAGCAGCAGCGCTATCAATCCCGCCAGGGTTTTCAAGCGAAATGTGAACCTGTGCATATTAAGCTCTCCTGAAAAACCGGTGTTGTTGGTTAATCTCTTCATATGCCTAAGCTATTTCTTCCCCCGGGAAAAAACCACGCCTGGCGGACAACTGGTTGTCTGGGGGGATAATCGGTAAGAGAAAGTCGAGAATTGCGCACAGGTTCACAGTTTCGGGGGCAGGGAAAAACCGCTCAGGGCCAGCAAAACCGCGGCTTAGGAGGGGGGGCGGCTATTGGCGCGGCTCGCTGGGTCGGCGCTATCTGCGCTTTCGAGTGGATGGCAATGCGGTTGCGTACGGCCGCTAGTCCGGATGTTGCATGAGTGACCCGGTTGCCGGGTGATTCTTTAATCTTGCGGCACGTGTTGGCCGCGGGCGTGTTTTTTTGACTTACCTCGATAGAGGTGCGT
>JAPUKZ010000518.1 GCA_027295405.1 Gammaproteobacteria bacterium | reverse complement strand
CAGTGGAGAAGACGCATCGGCAAGGCTGATCCATAATTCACACATCTTCATGCTGGAAGCAACGGAAAGCTGGCGAGCGTCCGGTTTCCGAGTGTATTTCGGCCTGCTGTCAGCTTACCATCCCATTGACTGAAGTTGAGCCGGTAGCGGTGGCTCTCTACCCTAAAATTCGGTGCCAAGACTGACCCAGTTGTGCCACAACCGGGCCGGTCACATAGCTGGAAATTGATGCCAGTGAACTACCGATTGTAGGCGACGGAAGCGGACGGATGCCGCCTACGATATCTTGCAGATAGCGCATTCAAACCAATGACCCTTCATGGCACAAAAGAGCCTGATTCAGCCTCAAAATCTCAACACTGCGTACGTCCGCAGTTAGGTCAAAGCGGACATGGGAAGAGCGAGGAGATCTTAGAGTGTCCGACCGATGGAGTACGTGTAATTACACCTGAACCAGCCCCACTCCCGGCAACAGCGCAATCCCCAGGGTCAGAGTCAACGCCGAAAGCAGCGCGGTCACCACCACAATATTCGCGGCCAGCGCACCGTTGCTGCCTGCGGCCACCACAATCACAAAACTGGCGGCAGCTGCCGGTGCTGCGCTGAGTAAAAACAGTACCGTGAGTTCCTTGCCCTGAATGCCGAGACAGAACCTGTGTCTGCGCATTATTGCTCATAGCTTTTTCCATTAATTCAATAAGATAGGTTGTTTATTTCATATTGAATAGAGCCTATGCTGCGCCTTTTTTTAAACCGGACATATACCTGACAACAGGTAGACCCGGTACTACAATGAGCCTGATCGGATTCATGCGCGATGACCGGTTCAATATTTACGCGGGCGAACAGCGCCTGGACACCCAGCTGGTGGAGTAGCGAGGCAGATGCCCGAGAACAAGGAAATAGAAACAGCCGGCGAGATAGCGAAGGCCATGGCGCAGCGGCCCGGTGCCCTGTTACCTATCCTGCATGCGGTGCAGGATGAACTGGGCTGCATCCCGGCCAGCACCGTGCCTGTCATCGCCCAGGCCCTGAACCTGTCCCGGGCCGAGGTGCATGGGGTCATCAGTTTTTATCCTTTTTTCCGCAGCCAACCCGCCGGTAAAAAAATCGTGTACATCTGTCGCGCCGAATCCTGCCAGGCCATGGGCAGTGCCGCACTGGAAGCCCACGCCAAACAGTCACTGGGTATCGACTACCACCAGACCACCGCCGATGGCTCGGTCACCCTGGAACCCGTGTACTGTCTGGGCAATTGTGCCTGCTCACCCTCGGTGATGGTCGACGGCGAGCTCCACAGCCGCGTTTCCGCCGCGCGTTTTGACGAACTGGTGAAAGCATGAGTACGCGCGTTTATGTTCCGGCAGACGCCACCGCCTGTTCGCTGGGTGCTGACCCGGTCGCCGATACCCTGCAAGGCCTGGATCTCGATCTGGACATCGTGCGTAACGGTTCCCGCGGTTTGTACTGGCTGGAGCCCTTGCTGGAAATTGAAACCGCAGCCGGACACATCGGCTTTGGTGGCGCCACGGCAGGCCAGATTGCCTGCTTGTTTGCCAGTGGTATTCCAGACGCGAGTCACGAAAACTGTCTCGGCCTGGTCGAGGAAATCCCCTACCTGCAGAAACAGCAGCGGCTCACCTGCGCACGGGTGGGGATTACCGACCCGCTGTCGCTGGAAGATTACGCCGACCACGGTGGCCTGGCCGGGCTTGAAGTAGCGCGCGCTATGGCGGCCGCAGATATCGTCAGCACTGTGACCGACTCCGGCCTGCGTGGGCGCGGCGGCGCCGCATTCCCCACCGGCATCAAATGGCAGACGGTGCTGAACACGACGGCAGAGCAAAAATATATTGTCTGCAATGCTGATGAAGGGGATTCCGGTACCTTCGTCGATCGCATGATCATGGAAAGCGATCCCTTTGTGTTGATCGAAGGGATGCTGATCGCCGGGCTGGCGGTGGGCGCGGATTGCGGTTACATCTACTGCCGGGCTGAATATCCTAAAGCCATCGCCAGCCTGAACCAGGCCATTGCGATTGCCGGGGAAGCGGGTCACCTGGGTGATTTCCAACTGGAAGTCCGGGTTGCCGCCGGCGCCTATATCTGCGGCGAGGAAACCTCCTTACTGGAAAGCCTGGAGGGCAAACGGGGAGTGGTGCGTTTCCGCCCGCCCCTGCCCGCCGTCGAGGGTTTGTTTGGCAAACCCACCGTGGTCAACAACGTCATCAGCCTCGCCACCGTTCCCATCATTCTGGCCCGGGGCGCCGACTATTACCGGGATTTCGGCGTTGGCCGGTCCATGGGAACCCTGACCGTGCAACTGGCGGGCAACATCAAACAAGGCGGTCTTATAGAAGTTCCGTTTGGCGTGAGCCTGCGCGAGATTGTGGAAGAGTTTGGCGGCGGCACCGCCAGTGGTAAACCGATCAAGGCGGTGCAGGCGGGCGGACCGCTGGGCACCTATGTACCTTCCAGCCAACTGGACACGCCGCTGGATTACGAGGCCTTCAAGGAAATCGGCGCCATGGTGGGGCACGGCGGCCTGGTGGTATTTGATACGGACGCAGACCTGGGCGCCATGGCCCGTTTTGCCATGGAGTTCTGTGCCGAGGAATCCTGTGGCAAGTGTACACCCTGTCGGATCGGGTCAGTGCGCGGTGTCGAGGTGATTGATAAAATACGCGGCGGTGCAGAGCCGGATGACAATCGGATTCTATTGCAAGATCTCTGCCAAACCATGATCGATGGTTCCCTGTGCGGACTGGGGGGCATGGCGCCCTTGCCGGTCCTGAGCATCATGGAACATTTTCCCGATGAGTTGTGAGCATCGAGAGGTAAAGGCTATGGACAATTTTTACAATGTCGGCGCGGAGCGCGATTACGGTACGCCGGCAGTGCCCGCAGGCGACACGGCCATGGTGTCGCTGAGCATAGACGGCATGCCGGTGGCGGTAGCGGAAGGCACCAGCGTCATGCGGGCGGCCGCCTTGTCCGGCACCCAGATTCCAAAACTGTGCGCCAGCGAGGACCTGGAACCCTTCGGTTCCTGTCGCCTGTGCCTGGTAGAGATTGAAGGTCGCCCCGGCTATCCCGCCTCCTGTACCACCCTGGTCAGCGCGGGCATGCAAGTGCGCACCCAGACGCCGCGTATTGCCGAGCTGCGCCGCAATGTCATGGAACTGTATATTTCCGATCACCCGCTGGACTGCCTGACCTGCCCCACCAACGGCAACTGCGAACTGCAGGACATGGCCGGCGCGGTGGGTCTGCGCGAAGTGCGCTACGGCTACGCAGGTGAAAACCATCTCCATGAGGAGAAAGACGAAACCGCGCCCTACTTCACCTTTGATCCCAGCAAATGCATTGTCTGCTCCCGCTGCGTGCGTGCCTGTGAAGAACAGCAAGGTACCTTTGCCCTGACCATTGACGGCCGCGGCTTCGCTTCGAAGGTTGCCGCCAGCCAGGATGAAGACTTCATCAATTCCGAATGTGTTTCCTGCGGCGCCTGCGTCAAGGCCTGCCCCACCGCCACCCTGTCGGAAAAATCGGTGATCGAAATGGGCCAACCGGACCGGGCCATCATCACCACTTGTGCCTACTGCGGTGTAGGTTGTTCTTTCCGCGCCGAAATGCAGGGTGACAAACTGGTGCGCATGGTTCCGAACCGGGACGGCCATGCCAACCATGGTCACGCCTGCGTAAAGGGCCGCTTCGCCTTCGGTTACGCCACCCACCCTGACCGCATCACCGCACCCATGATTCGCGATTCCATTCACGAGGAATGGCGCCAGGTCAGTTGGGAGGAGGCCATCGGTTTCGCCGCCCAGCGCCTGCAGGATATTCAGCAGCGCCACGGGCGCAAATCGATTGGCGGTATTACCTCCTCCCGTTGCACCAATGAGGAAGTGTACCTGGTGCAGAAGTTTATTCGCGCAGCGGTCGGTAACAATAACGTGGATACCTGCGCCAGGGTGTGCCACTCCCCCACCGGCTACGGGCTGAAAACAACCCTGGGCGAGTCCGCCGGCACCCAGACATTCGACTCAGTCATGCAAGCCGATGTGATCATGGTCATCGGTGCCAATCCCACCACGGGGCACCCGGTATTTGCCTCGCAAATGCAGCGGCGCCTGCGCCAGGGCGCCGGACTGGTGGTGGTGGATCCCCGGAAAATTTCCCTGGTGAACTCCCCGCATACCAAAGCCAATTACCACCTGCAGCTGCGCCCGGGTACCAATGTTGCAGTGATCAACGCCCTGGCCCACACAGTCATTTGCGAGGGTCTGGAGGACAAGGCGTTTATTAAGGAACGCTGCGAAGCCGAGGCCTACGCCACCTGGCGAAGTTTTATCTCGGAACAGCGCAATTCGCCGGAAGCACTGGAACCCGTCACCGGGGTCCCCGCCGGAGAGCTGCGGGCAGCAGCGCGCCTGTATGCCAATGCCGGTAACGGTGCGATTTACTACGGGCTGGGTGTAACCGAGCACAGCCAGGGTTCCACCATGGTGATGGGCATTGCCAACCTGGCCATGGCCACCGGCAACCTCGGTCGCGAGGGCGTGGGTGTCAATCCGCTGCGCGGGCAAAACAATGTCCAGGGCAGTTGTGACATGGGTTCCTTTCCCCACGAACTGCCCGGCTACCGTCACCTGTCTGATACCAGCACCCGCGCGATGTTTGAGAAGGAATGGCAGGTACAACTGGACCCGGAGCCGGGCTATCGCATTCCCAACATGTTTGACGCCGCCGTCGCTGGCGAGTTCAAAGGGCTGTATATCCAGGGCGAGGATATCGCCCAGTCCGACCCGGACACCCAACACGTATATGCGGCGCTGGGGGCGATGGAATGCGTGATCGTGCAGGACCTGTTTCTGAATGAAACCGCCAAGTTTGCGCATGTGTTCCTGCCCGGCTCCAGCTTCCTGGAGAAAGATGGCACCTTCACCAATGCGGAGCGGCGCATCTCACCGGTGCGCAAGGTCATGCAGCCCCTGTCCGGCATGAGCGAGTGGGAAATTACCGCGGCCCTGTCTACCGCCATGGGCTACGCCATGAGTTATAGCCACCCCAGCGAAATCATGGATGAGGTCGCCCGGCTGACGCCCACCTTCCATGGAGTCAGCTACGCCAGGCTGGATGAGCTGGGCTCCATCCAGTGGCCCTGTAACGACGAGGCCCCGGACGGCACCCCCTTCATGCACGTGGGAGAGTTTGTGCGCGGCAAGGGCTTCTTTGCACCCACCCCCTACGTGGCAACCGATGAACGCAGCAACAGCCAGTATCCGCTGTTGCTGACCACGGGTCGCACCCTGTCCCAGTACAACGTGGGTGCGCAAACCCGGCGCACGGAGAATATGGCCTATCACAATGAAGACCGTATTGAGATACATCCCAGCGACGCCGAAGTGCGCGGTATCGTCGATGGCAGCTGGGTCGGGATCAAGAGCCGAGCCGGTGAAACCGTGCTGCGCGCGGATGTAACCGAGCGGATACAGCCCGGCGTGGTCTATACCACCTTCCACCATCCGGAATCCGGCGCCAATGTGGTCACCACCGACAACTCGGACTGGGCCACCAACTGCCCTGAATACAAGGTCACCGCGGTACAGGCCTACCCGGTCAGCCAACCCTCACAGTGGCAGGAAATGTTCCAGCGCTTCAACCAGGAGCAACAGGAGTTGCTGCAAGCGGGACGGCGCGAACCCGAGGTACTGGCGCGCTCATGACGGTAAAAATTGAAAAGCTGCTGAAGATGGCGGAACAAATTACCGCCAACATGGCCTTCACCGGCGACCAGGAAGTGGTCGCCGCCAAAGTCGCAGACCACCTTAACCGATTCTGGGATCCGCGCATGAAGGCCGCGATCAAGGCATACGGCGAGCAAAGCCCGGAACAACTCAGCCCACCCCTGCAGGCGGCCCTTGTCCAATTAAACTAAAAGGTCCAATTAAACTGAAAGTTCCAATTAAACTAAAAGGGGCGACAGGGCTGACGCCACCGTATTGACCGCACGGGCAACCGGTTGCACCTCTTACCAGCACGCCTGCACGCATATACCCTATGCGCTGATCGACGCGCTTATTGCAACGGCCGCTTACCCGTTGAGCGCCTGATCTGAAGGACTCAGCTCGCTCTGTAACTGCCGGGCGGTGGTCCGCGGGGAGTCGCTGCCGCGGGCAAGAATGCTGTACGCCACGGGTATGGCGACCAGGGTGATCAGGGTTGCTGATGCCACCCCGCACATCACCACTACCCCGATCACCGTGCGCGCTTCATGCCCGGGACCGATGGCTAGCGCCAGCGGCATGGCTCCCATCACCGTGGTTAAGGCGGTCATGATGATGGGTCGCAAGCGGGTGGCCGCGCCTTGCAAGATGGCGGCTTCGAATTCCACCCCTTCATCCCGCAACTGGTTGATGAATTCGACAATCAAAATCCCGTTCTTGGTCGCCAACCCGATGAGCATGATCATGCCCACCTGAGAATAGATATTCAGGGTCTGGTCGAACAGCAGCAATCCACCCAGGCCGCCAATCAGCGCCAGTGGCACGGTCAACAGGATCACGAAGGGATGCACAAAAGACTCAAACTGGGCCGCCATCACCAGGTATACCACCAGTAGCGCCAGTGCGAAGGTGAACGCCACCGAGCTCCCGGTGGTCTTGTACTCCAGCGACTCGCCCTTGTAATCAAAACTGGCTTCCGCAGGCAATTCATTGCGCACCACACGCTCCAGGTAGACCAGGGCTTCACCCAGTGAGTAGTCGCCCGCCAGATCGGCGCTAATAGTCAGTGCCCGCACCCGGTTGTAACGCGCCAGGGCGCCGGCGTCCGCCCGCTCGTGCAGACTCACCAGATTAGCCAGGGGAATCAGCTCACCACTGCCGGTGGAGCGCACGTAAATATTCTGCAGATCATTGAAGCTACGCAGGGCGGCCCGCTCGCCTTCAACGATGACGTCATACTCGCGCCCGCCGAGAATAAAGGTCGTCACCCGGCGCGAGCCCAGCAGGGTCTCCAGGGTGCGGCCGATATCAATCAGGCTGACCCCCAGGTCACCGGCTCGGTTGCGGTCCACCGACACCCGCAGTTGCGGTTTGGTGGGATTGAAATCCGTGTTTACGCCGGTTAAACCGGGATTTTCCGCAATTTTCTCGAGCAGGATTTCCTGCCAGTCCGCCAGATCCGCATAGCTATTGCCACCCACCACAAACTGCACCGGGTCCTGGCTGCTGCCGCCCAGGGAGCGGGGTCCGCGGGTAAATATCTGGGCCCCCGGCAGGTCTTCCGTCAGGCGCCGAATATCATCCAGGATGGCAGCGGTGGGCCGGCGCCCGCTGTCCCAGTCCGTCAAGACCGCCAGGACGAATGCGCCATTGAAGGCCTCGCCGCCGGAAGAGAGTGGAGCACGAATCAACAAGCGCTTGATGTCGCCACTGGCCACCATTGGCAGCAGTAGTTGCTCGGCTTGCAGCACCTGTTTTACCGTGTATTCGTAGGAGGAACCCTCGGCGGTTTTCACGATGCTGAAGATAATGCCGCGATCCTCCTGGGGCGCGTACTCCCGGGGCATCTCATAAAACAGCCAGACACTGCCCGCTATGCTGGCCAGAATCACCGCGGCCACCAGCGCCGGCACCCGCAACAGGTCGCGCAGAAGTTGCTGGTAACCGGTTTCCAGGCGCCGGCTCAGCGCCTCGACAAAGTCAGCCAGCCCGTTGTGTATTTTGGCGGCGTCCAGCAGGCGGCTGGCCACCACCGGCGCCAGCGTCAGCGCCACCAGACTCGACATCAACACCGCCACCGCCATAGTCACGGCGAACTCACTGAACAAGCGCCCCACGTCTCCCTCCAGGAACGTAATCGGTACGAACACCGCTATCAGCACCGCGGTAGTGGCAAGCACCGCAAAACCCACCTGGCGGGTACCGTTGTAGGCGGCCAACAGCGGTGATTCGCCCTGCAGCAAGCGGCGGTGGATATTCTCCAGCACCACGATACTGTCATCCACTACCAGCCCGATGGACAACACCAGTGCCAGCAGGGTCAGCAGGTTGATGCTGTAGCCAAACCACAGCAACAGGGAAAAGGTGGAAACCAGGGAGATAGGCACGGTAAGCGCGGGAATCAACAGACTGCGCGGGTCGCCCAGAAACAGGAAAATGACCGCCACCACCAGTCCGGCGGCGATAAACAGGGTCTTGTACACTTCCTTGATCGCCGCCTCGACAAAAATCGAATTGTCGAAACTCTTGATCAGTTGAATACCCTCTGGAAACTGCTCATTAAGGCGATCGATTTCCGCGCTCACCCGCCGACTCAGCAGCAGGGCGTTGGCGGTACTCTGCTTGACAATGCCCAGCCCGACCATGGATTCACCGTTACCGTGGAACAGACTGCGGTGTTCGGCACTGGCCAGTTCCACCCGGGCAATATCCCCCAGCCTCACCAGGTAGCCATCCTCGCCACGTCGCAACACCAGCTCGCGGAAATCCTGGGCGGTTTGGTAGGAGCGCTCGATGCGCACGATGAAGTCTCGTTCCAGCGATTTCACGGTGCCCGCTGGCAGTTCGATGTTCTGCGAGCGGATCGCGTTCTCCACGTCGGCTACGGTGAGCTGCCGCGCCACCAGTGCATCGCGATCCAGCCAGATGCGCATGGCATAGACCTGCTGACCGGTAATGCGTACCCGCGACACCCCGTCCAGCACAGAAAAACGATCCTCCAGGTAACGGCGGGCATAGTCGGTCAACTCCAGCGCATTCATCCCCGGCGCAACCAGGTGGGTCCAGTAGATGACTTCCTCGTCATCTTCCGACTTCATCACCTCGGGTGGATCTGCCTCCTCCGGCAGATTATTCAAAATACGCGACACCCGATCGCGCACATCGTTGGCGGCGTTGTCGATGTTGCGATCCAGGTGAAATTCCAGGCGGATATTGGAACGACCATCAAGACTGGAGGAGTTCATGGTCTTGACCCCGGCGATTCCGGCGATGCGATCTTCGATCACTTCGGTAATCTTGTTCTCCACCACTGCCGCCGAGGCCCCGGGATAGAGGGTACGAATGGTAATCACCGGCGAATCGATATCCGGGTATTCACGCAGGGGTAGCCGGTCAAAGGAGAGAATTCCAAAGGCGAGCAACAGTGCACTGAACACCATGGCCAGTACCGGTCGTTGCACCGCCGTATCAGAGATCCACATTAGCCCTCAACCCGGCGAATCGTCGCTTCGGTACCTCGCAGTCTGGCCACCCCGTCCCGAACCACCTGATCGCCGGCGGCAAGACCCTCGGTAATCTCAACCCAGCCCGGCTTGCGCCCCCCGATAGTCACCGGCACGCGCTGCGCCCGGTCTTCGTCCAGGCGCCAGACAAAATGCTCAGAGGCGCGCGATATCAGGGCCTCTTCCGGCACCAGCAGGGACACTCGTTCCTGTGCCAGCAGAACCACGGTCATCAGCAAGCCGGGTTTGAGCAGACCTGCCTGGTTGGGGAAACTGGCGCGAGCGGTGAGCGAGCGACTCACCGGGTCGACCCGGCTGTCGATGGCGCTCACGGTGCCGGTGAAACTGCGGTCGTAGGCGGCACTGTTCGCTTCTATGCGCTGTCCCACCTGCAGAAACTGCAGGGACACCGCGGGCACGGTGAAATCCAGCCGCATACGCGTGTTGTCATCCAGGGTGGTAATCACCTGTCCCGGCGCTACCAGTGCGCCGGGACTGACCTGGCGCAGGCCCAGCTGTCCGGAAAAAGGCGCATTGATATTGCGGTCTTCGATACGGGCTTTCATTTGTGCAATCTTGTTTCTAGCGATGGCCACCAGGGTACGGCGTTGGTCCAACTCTGTCAGGGCGACCTGGTTCCTGCTGGCCAGGTCTTCCAGACGTGCGACCTCGCGCTCCTGTTCCGCCAGCACTTCTTCCTGTTCGCGCAGGCTGGCCTGTTCTTCATCCTGCCGCAGGGTTACCAGCAACTGGCCACGCTCAACGCGGTCGCCATCCTCGAAGAACAAGGACACAACCGTCTCGGCAACGCTGGAGGTAATGTCCACCGACTCCCAGGCGCGCAGCGAACCCAGGGCATTGATCCTGCTCTGAAAAGCGCTCGGTTCGAGCTGAAATACAGTTACCGGTACGGGTGGTCGTGCGGGTCTTGCCGCGGCGTCGGCGGGATCATTTTCCCGCAGCAGAAATATGCCGAGGGCGCCGAGAATCAGTGCCACAAGCAACCATTTGACCATGGTTCAGTCCTTACTCCCCGCCGCCGTGCTTACCTGGCCCCCAACCCACTCCACCAACCACACGCTCGGCAACTTCCGTTGGCAGGGTTTCCAGTGCGGTCGCCATAGTATCATTCCAGCGATTCAAATAGCCGAACAGTGCCACCGAGGCAATGATCTCGACGATCTGGCCCTCATCAAAATATTGCTTGAGGCTGTCAAAGTCTGTCTCGGTAACGCCATTGGGTACCTGCCCCGCTTTCATCGCCACCCGCAATGCCGCGCGTTCTGCCTCACTGAATAATTCACTGCTTTCGAATTCCCACACCGCGGCAATTTTTTCATCGCTTGCGTCGTAGATACTGGACAGGTTGGTCATGTGGGATTGGCAGTACAGGCAGCCCGAAGCAACGCTGGAGACCAGGCTGACCAGCATCTTCAACTCGACTTCGACGGTGCCCTCATACAGGATCGCCTGATTGAGCGCGCCGAAGGCCTTGGAGATATTGGGGCGCCGCGCCATGGTCAGAATACTGTTGGGCATGAAGCCGCGGGTACGGGTGTAGTGGTCGAACAGCGCCTGCAGCTCTTCGTTCAGTTCGTGTCTTGCAAGGGGTTCAAGGTGTGCCATGAGGATCCTCCAGGGTTTGAAAGTTTCAGAATAAGCCGTTCTGGTTGCGGGAAAATCTCGGCGAGGGCTGCACCACCCGCCACTGCTCCACAATCTGGCCGTCGCGAACCCGGAACAAGTCGGTCGAGGCCACCTCCGGCACATCCGCTTCGCGAATCTCTTGCATTCTGCTCAACACCCACACCAGGTCGTTCTGTGCGAGGCTTATTTCCTGCCGGGCGGCGTCCTTGCGCCGGATCGCACGGGACAACACCATCCGGTAGGCCTCACGCCCGGGCTCGATACCGCTGACATGCAAGGTATAGTTTTCCGCCAGGAACCGCTCTACAAGCCAGTCGACATCGGCGCCCGCGTACAGCTGATCCAGGTATTCGGCCACCAACAATTTATTGAGCTGCACCTGCGCGCCTGTTTGCCGGATTTTCGCCGAGTACGGCGGCAGGTCAGACCACAGATCGGTGCTGCCGCTGTTGGCTGTGGGTATCAGATCCAACGGCCGCGGCACCACCAAGCTGAACAGCATATTGTCGAGGAAGCCCGCCTCCATCGGCTGCAGGAAACTCCAGTGTTCCGCCAGGCGGCCATTTTCCGCGAAACGCAGCAGGTCAAAGTTAATGGACTGCAGGGGTCCCATGCGGCCGACCCGGTGGATCAGTGCCAGCTCACCCTCCACCAGGATGTGAGCCGTACCCGCCAGCAAATTGGGAGCCCCGCCGCGGGGAGCAGATCCGGCCCCGGCGACTTTGAGCAAGCCTTCACGGCCATCTTCCAGCATGGGGTTGTGGGGTTTAAAATCAACGTCAAGCTCCTGTTCCAACACCTGTCGGTCGAGGTTGCTGAGCGCCGCAGCGATATGCGGCAACCGCTGGGCCGTTGCGCGGCTGGGTTCATCGTTGGCAGAAGCAACCGCATGCTCCACCCAGGCCAGGAACTCAGGGTGTTGCCCGGCTGATAAAGGACCGTCCTGTTGTGAGGGTTTGCTGCACGCCAGCAGCGACAGACAGGCAATGGCGACAAGAAGTTGTTTCACGCTGACACGCACGTCCATGTTCATGCTCTTGTTCACAGGCTTTTGTTCACAGGCTTTTGTTCACAGGTTCGGGATCAGGCCCGCACCGACTTGTAGATTTCCCAAATGCGATCCAGCCAATCGAGATGTTCGGGCTTCATCAGGCAGGAACGCAGACAGGTTACCGTATCGCTGTCAAAAGTCACGGCAGGCCAGTGCGCCGCCAGCAAGCTGGCGGGCAGTTTGATCAGCGCCAGATGCAGGTGTTGCTCGGAAGCTGCATCAAAACACTGCTGCGAGAGTCGTGATATTTCCGCTCCAGTGTCCGCGCGCGGACCCCACAATACAATATCCAGTTCCGGTGCCAGCAGGGCCAATTCCTCCGGATCCTGCTGCAAGCGCTGGTACAGAGTTAACGCCGCTTGCCTGGATTTCTCCAGGTCGCGCGCAAACTCACCACCGGGTTCCAGTGGCAGTAATTGCTGGGTAGCCCACAGTGCTACCGCTGACGCACCGGCGCGGGAACACTCCAGGCTGATTTCCCCCAGGTGTAACTGGTCCGAACTGAAGTAGGTATAGGGGGAATCGTGTTGGTAGATGCGACCCACGCCGGGATCTCGGAACAACACGCAGCCGCAGCCATAGGGCTGCAGGCCGTGCTTGTGCGGATCGACCACGATGCTGTCCACCTGATCGATACAGGCAAAGGCCGCTGCCGCTTCCGGCGCCAGGTTCGACGCCAGTTTGAAATAACCCCCGTAGGCGGCATCCACGTGGATGCGAAATTCATAGTGTTCTTGCAGTGCCAGTAGCTGTGGCAGAGGATCGACCGAGCCGACCCCGGTGGTGCCCAGGGTAGCGACCACGGTACCAATCTCTCCGCTCTGCAACAGCGTTTCCAGGGCCGCCAGATCCATGCGCGCGCAAGCATCCACTGGCACGGCCTCGAAATTGAGCTGTAGCACCTCGGAAATGCGGGAGTGGGTGTAATGGGCCTGGCTGGAAGCGACAATCTTCTTGCCGGGATGCAGTTTGCCCGCCACCCACAGGGCCTCCAGGTTGGCGATGGTACCGGCGCTACTCAGATGACCCAGGTGCTCGTCTCCCCAACCGACCATGCGGGCAATATTGGCGACCGCCTCCTTCTCCATGGCGGAGCTGGCGCGCCCTCCGTCCAGGGCGTGGTTATTGGGATTGATCCACAGGGCCAGCATATAGGCGAGGCGCGCCAGCGGGTGAGGCGGCTTGAGCATCTGCCCCGCATACAAGGGGTGTTGATAGGGAAAGTTATCCTGCATCCGCTCGGCCACCGACTGCAGTACCGGGCGCAGTGCCTCGATGTCTGCCACTGCAACATGTTCAGGCAGGTCGGCAAAGCCTGCAGCGAGCGTGGCCAGCGCGTCCGGCAATAGCGCCAGGCTGTCAGTTTCCAAGCTCATGGCTGTCAGTTTCCAAGCTCATGGCGGTCAGTTTCCAAGCTCATGGCTGTCGGTTTCATCGCTAATGGCTCCTCATCCCCCGCATTTGCATCAATTTTCTCGATCAACTCGTCCAGCAGTTCATACAGCAGTTCCAATTTGCCATAGCCAAACTTATCGGTGATATAAAGATAGCGTTCCTCGGACAGGGGCGCGATTTTGTCAAACAGCGCCTGCCCTGTCGCGGTGATTGAAACCAGGCTGCGCCGCTGGTCCCCCGGCGAGGTCATACGCTGTATCAGCTCACGCCTCTCCAGATTTGGCAGTATGCGCGACAGGCTTGGCATTAACAGGGCACAGCGCCCAGCGATTTCCGTCGCGTCCAGCTCCTCGGCTTCCACCAGTGCCCGCAACACCCGCCACTGTTGCGGCGACAAACCGTGGGCACGCAAGTGCGGGATGAACTTCTGCATCACCACTTCCCTGGCTTTCAGCAGGGTCATGGGCAGAGAGCGTTTGAACTGGCGCATGTTCAGACTGTGGGATCGTCGATGACCCCGTTAGTCAGCACACCGATGCCGGGCACCTCAACCTCCACCACATCACCGGGCACCAGATATTTGGGTGGATCGAAGCGAGCGCCGGCACCCAGCGGGGTACCAGTGGAGATGATATCTCCCGGCTTGAGGATATAGAACGTGGAAAGGTAGCTGATCAGGTAGGGAAACGGGAACATGAGATTGGCGGTAGTGTCGTGTTGGCGCTGCTCGCCATTGACCCGGGTGGTAACTGTCATAGTACCGTAGTCATTGAACTCATCAGCGCTCACCAGCCAGGGGCCGAGACTACCTGAATGTACAAAGTTCTTGCCCTGGGTGACGTTGAACTTGGCGTGCCGCACCCAGTCGCGCAGAGTGCCCTCATTCATAATGGTCAGTCCGGCGACGTGGCCCATGGCTTCTGCTTCCGGGATGCGGTGTCCGCTTTTGCCAATCACCATGACAATTTCGCCTTCATAGTCCAGTTGCTCCGATTCCGGTGGCCGCCACAGGGGCTCCCCGTGTCCGGTAAAGGAATCGATGGTACGCATGAACAGGCTGGGCCACTCCGGCTCGGCGGAGTTGTCCTTGTACTCGGCGTTGCGGTTGGCGTAGTTGACACCGATACAGGCAATTTTTTCCGGGGTGGAAATAGGTGGCAGGTAGCCGATATCGGCGAGATCCACATCCGCATCCAGCCCCGCCGCTCGCTCCATCATCGATTCCAGAGCCTGGTCTTTCAGCACCTGGTGCAGGTCACTGCCAAAGCGGGCACCCAGGTCGATGACCCCGTTATCTGTCGCCACCCCCCAGGAGGGTCTATCATTAAGAGAGAAAGTCAAAAAGCGCATGGTTTACCCCACATAAATTAACGCGTTAAATACTAGGTGAATCTGCAGCGAAATACAAGCCGGGCCGAGAAATTACATTATATGTTATATATCAAGGGTTATATAAGATCTATCCGATTGAAACCGGAGTATTTGGATGAACTGTTCTTGACCTTATTTAATTAACACGTTATATTGTTTCTCCTTGAAACTCATTACCAGCCAGCCAGGAGGTCACCCGGATCATGTCCGTTTTTGAATCCAACCTCAACACCGCCAAATCTTTCCTGCAGCCCTTCCAGGACAATATCACCGGCCATTATATTAATGGCGAAATGATCGTGCCCCAGGGCAGTAAGACCTATGACAATACCACTCCCACCGACAATACCTCGCTGGGACAGGTTGTTGAGGGCAGCGCAGAGGATGTGAACGCCGCCTGTGAGGCCGCCCGGGCCGCCTTCGCCGACTGGCGCGACATGCCCGGCGCCGAGCGTAAAAAATTACTTAACCATTTTGCCGACAAAATCGTGGAACGGGCGGAAGAAATCGCCCTGGTCGAAAGCATGGACTGCGGCCAGCCTATTCGCTTCATGCAGCAGGCCGCGATTCGCGGCGCCGCCAATTTCCGCTTCTTTGCGGACAAGTCCCCGGAAGCCCGCAACGGCCAGGCGCTGCACCAGGAGGCGCACACCAACTACACCCTGCGTACACCCATCGGCCCGGTGGCTGTGATCACTCCCTGGAACACGCCCTTCATGCTGTCCACCTGGAAAATCGCCCCGGCGCTGGCCGCGGGTTGCACGGTGGTACACAAACCCGCCGAGCTCAGCCCCCTGACCGCCATGATCCTCGCAGAAATCAGCGGCGATGCCGGCATTCCGGCTGGAGTCTGGAACACCGTAAATGGCTTCGGTGAAGTCGCGGGCAAGGCCCTGACCGAGCACCCCGCTATCAAGGCGGTGGCGCTAGTAGGCGACACCGTCACCGGCAGTCACATTATGCGCCAGGGCGCCGCCACCCTGAAGCGCATGCACTTGGAACTGGGGGGCAAGAATCCGGTACTGGTGTTTGATGATGCCGATTTTGAGCGCGCCCTGGATGCGGTGGTGTTCATGATCTACAGCCTCAATGGCCAGCGCTGCACCTCCAGCAGTCGCCTGCTGATCCAGAACGGTATCCGGGAGCGTTTTATTGCCGCCCTGGAAGAACGGGTCAAGGCGCTGCGGGTTGGCCACCCCCTGGATCCGGACACGGAAGTAGGTCCGCTGATCCACACCGGCCACTGTGAAAAAGTCATGAGTTACATGGATGCAGCGCGGGAAGACGGTGCCACCATCGCCGTCGGCGGTACCCGCCGTGAGGACCTGGGTGCCGGTAATTACGTGAGTCCCACCCTGTTCACTGCGGCCGACAACAGCATGCGAATCGCGCGCGAGGAGATCTTTGGCCCGGTGCTCACGGCCATCGGTTTCGACACCGAGGACGAGGCAGTACAGATTGCCAACGATACGCCCTACGGCCTTAGCGCCTATGTCTGGACCGGTGATACCGGGCGCGCCATGCGCCTGGCCAACCGGGTGGAGACCGGCATGCTGTGGGTGAATTCCGAGAACTACCGCAACCTGCCCTCTCCCTTTGGCGGCGTCAAGATGAGCGGTATAGGACGCGACGGCGGCGATTACAGTTTTGATTTCTACATGGAAACCAAGAACGTCTGCATTGCCCACGACACCCACAAGGTTCCGGTATTGGGCCGATAAACATGAGTCTATATTACGTACAGAAGTTGTTGTATGAGTTGAATCGCGACCCCGCCCTGCAGGAGCAGTTCTTTGCCGACAAAGAATCAGTGCTGGGCGATTACAAACTGGACGCTGAGGAAACCGAGGCCCTGGAAAAACCAGACATTGGCATGCTCTATATCCTGGGCGTCAACGGCCAGATTCTCATGCACTACGCCGCCATGTGCGGTTACGCCTGGCCCGAGTACATACAGGCCATGCGCGATGCACTGGAAGAGCACGGCAACGTCAGGGCCGGGCTCTATGTCACCACCGACGGAAAGGGGGCGGTATGAGTCTGGTATTTGCAGGAGTTTGCTCGCACGCGCCGGGTATCACCGGGCGCAAGGAGATGGCCGGGGGCGACGACGCGGAGACACTCTATGTCGCCATGGATGAAATGCGCCAGGCCATGGAGGCGACCCGCCCGGATGCACTGATCGTGATTGCGGGGGAGCATTTCGCCAATTTTTTCATGAACAATATGCCCGCCTACTGCATGGGCATGGCCCAGGAGTACGAGGGACCGATTGAGGATCCCGAATGGCTGGGTATCCAGCGCACCAGCGTACCGGGAAATCCGGACCTGTCGCGGCGCATCATCCAACACACGCTGCAGGACATCGACCTGGCCTACGCCGAGGAGTGGAAGTTTGATCACGGTATCATGGTCCCACTGCATTTTTTGACACCGCGCTACGACCTGCCCATCATCCCCGTCAACATCAATTGCCAGGGCCCACCCATCACACCGCTGCACCGGGCCTGGGCGTTCGGCCAGGCATTGCGCAAGGCCTGCAATGCCGTGCCGGAACGGATTGCCCTGGTCGGCACCGGCGGCATCTCCCACTGGCCGGCCACCCCGGATTCCGGCAAGATCGACGAGGCCTGGGACCGGGACTTCCTGGACCGCTGGAGCAGTAATGATCGCCAGCGCCTGCTGGATTACAGCGATGAACAAACCTACCTGGAGGCGGGCCAGGGTGGCTTCGAAATACGCACATTTATTGCCATTTCCGGCGCCAGCGAGGGCTGCACTGGTACTGTCCACTACTACCGACCCATTCCCATATTTGCGGTGGGCTGCACGGTGGGCATCATGAACCTGGAGGAGGTTGCCTGATGGCGCATTTTATCTACGAATATTCCGCCAATCTGCCGGAAGAGCAACTGGACCTGCCGGGCCTGATGGAAAAAATGCATACCGCGGCCGCCGCCAGCGGCATCTTTCCACTGGCGGGATTGCGCAGCCGAGCCATCAGCTGCGAAGAATTTCGCGTCGGTGATGGCAACCCGGATCACGGCTTCGTCAACCTGAGTATGAAGGTGGGCCGCGGCCGCGACCTGGACACGCGACTGGAGATCGGCCAGACCCTGTTTGATATTCTGATCGAACACCTGCAACCCATCTTTGACAGCCGCGGGCTGGCGGTCTCTTTCGAGATGCGCGAGCTGGAAGAACATGTCAAATTCAACCACAAGAATATCTGATTATGCTGGACCAACAACAAATTGAAGAAGCCGCCAACCGGCTCTACGAGGCCGAACGGGCCCACATCCAGATCCCGGCACTCACCCTGAGTTACCCGGACATGGATATGGACGACGCCTACCAGGTGCAAAAACAATGGATGGACCGCAAGGTGGCGGAAGGTCGCGAGGTGGTGGGCTACAAGATCGGGCTGACCTCCCGGGCCATGCAAATGGCGGTACATATTGATACCCCGGACTACGGTGTGCTGCTGGACGATATGGTCTTTGCCAACAACGGCCAGATCCGGGCCGGGGATTTCACCGACCCGCGCATAGAAGTCGAATTTGCCTTTGTGCTGAAGCAGCCCCTGGCCGGTGAGGACGTGACCCTGGACGAGGTGCTGGCGGCAACCGATTACGTGGTACCCGCCCTGGAGCTGATTGCGGCACGCAGTTTTCGTACCGATCCGGAAACCGGTTATACCCGCAAGGTGTTCGATACCATCGCCGACAATGCCGCTAATGCGGGCATCATACTGGGCGACAATCAATTTGATCCGCGGGAAATCGACCTGCGCTGGGCCGGCGCCCTGCTCTACCTCAATGGTGAAATCGAAGAAACCGGTTTGGCCGCGGGGGTCATGGATCATCCCGGCCACGGCATTCGCTGGGTGTGCAAGCGCTTTGCCCCCTGGGGCATAGCCCTGGAACCCGGCCAGATAATCCTGTCCGGTTCCTTCACCCGCCCGGTGATCGTTACGCCCGGCGACCGGATCCGGGCAGACTACGGCGCGCTTGGTGAAATCAACGTGGAATTTGTCTAAAAGCCTATGGACTTACCTCGCAACACCTTCAAACAGGCGCTTGCCAGCGGTAAAACCCAGTACGGTTTGTGGCTGGGATTGGCGGATACCAGTGTGGCGGAAATCACCGCCAGCGCCGGTTTTGACTGGCTGCTGATCGACCACGAACACGGCCCCTTCGAGTTGCGCGATATCATGCGCCACCTGCAGGCCCTCGCCCCCTACGACGTGGCCCCTATCGTGCGCCCGGTGGAAGGCAATCCGGCGCTACTCAAAAAGCTGCTGGATATGGGTGTACAGACGTTTCTGGTGCCGATGGTGGATAATGCGGACCAGGCCGAGGCACTGGTTCAGGCCCTGCGCTACCCCCCCGCCGGCAGACGTGGCCTGGGAACTTCCATGGCGCGTGCCGCCCGCTGGAACCAGGTTCCCGGCTACGTGCGGCAGGCCAACGAGGAAATCTGCCTGATTGTGCAGGCGGAAACCACCAGTGCCATGGCCAATCTTGAGTCCATCCTTGCGGTAGAGGGAGTCGACGGGGTTTTTATCGGCCCATCGGACCTGTCTGCCTCCATGGGGCATATCGGCGACGTCGGGCATCCCGATGTGGTAGATGCTATCAACAAGGGCCTGGCTGCGATCACCGCAGCAGGTAAATACGCTGGCATACTGTGTGTGGACCCCGCGCTGGTAGCAGGCTACGAAAATCAGGGCGCCAGCTTCATCGGGGTGGGTGTGGATACCCTGCTGCTGTCACAAGGCGCGCGCCAACTCGCCCGGCAGTTCAAGGGGGGTGGAGACGGCGAAGATAAACCCCAGGCGGGCTACTGAATCATTCCGCAGCCAGGCGGATGTTGCGAAATCTGACCGTTCCCTTCTGCCAGTGCTGCAGGGCAATAAAACCGCCAGCGGGATCAGCGCGCACCATGATGGCGGTGATATGGCCATTTACTTTCACCACCAGTTTCGAGCCCCGGGCGGTGACGTCGTAAGTATTCCATCGGCCCACCGTGTTGACCTGCGCCAGCGGGGGCATCACCTTGAAAACGATAGCGCCGGTGCGCGCCTGCTGTTGCGGATGCTGGTCCCAGATATTCAACTCGAAACAGGTATCCGGATGAATATTGCCGCGATCCTGACAGCGGATGAACAGGCCGGAGTTGGTGGTGGCATCCACCCAGAATTCCAGGCTGAGCCGAAAGTCCTGAAATTCCTCGACACTGGCGAGAAATCCGTCGCCTGCGCCGCTGGCCACCAGTTCCCCGCCTTGCACCTGCCAGTCGGCTTCACCGATCACTTCCCAGCCGGACAGATCATCTCCGTTGAACAAGGGCGTCCCCGTCGCACAGGCAGTCAGGACCAGGACCAGCATCAGTACTGCCCCGCGTCGGTGGATCTTACCCATTGACAGTAGCCTCCTGCGATTCCTGCAGGGAGATTAAACCACAATCAGGCGGTATAATGGCCGCCGCATTGTGTTGGATCAAAATCATGTCTCAAGCAAAGACCGCCGGCAATACTGACGATATTAGAATCAGCAAAACCAACCAGCTGATTTCACCGGACTCGCTGATGCAAGCCATTCCGGTAAGCGCCGCCGCAGCCAGTACAGTAAATACCGCCAGAACGGCCATCCACAATATTCTCAGCGGCGACGACGATCGGGTGCTGGCCATCGTCGGGCCCTGTTCTATCCACGATCCGGAAGCCGCCCGCGCCTACGCCGAAAAACTGAAGTCGGCCGGCGCTGCCATCGCCGACAAAGTCGTCGTGGTTATGCGGGTGTATTTTGAAAAGCCGCGCACCACCGTGGGCTGGAAAGGCCTGATCAACGATCCGGATTTGAACAATACCTTCCAGATCAACAAGGGCCTGAACCTGGCCCGGCAGTTGCTGGCGGACCTGGCCGACATGGGCCTGCCCAGCGGCACCGAGTACCTGGATTTGATCAGCCCCCAGTACTACGCCGACCTGATATCCTGGGGCGCGATTGGCGCCCGCACCACCGAGAGCCAGACCCACCGGGAACTCGCCTCGGGGCTGTCCTGCCCGGTTGGTTTCAAGAACGGTACCGACGGGGACATCCAGGTGGCGGTTGATGCCATCAAGTCCGCCGCCCATCCCCACCACTTCCTGTCCGTGACCAAGCAGGGCAACTCGGCGATCTTCCAAACCGCCGGCAACGGCGATTGCCATATCATCCTGCGCGGGGGCAAGCACCCCAACTACGATATGTTCTCCGTGGATGACGCCTCTGCGCTGCTCGGCAATGCCGGCCTGCCGTCACGTATCATGATTGACGCCAGCCATTCCAACAGCCGCAAGATCCCCGCGCGGCAGGCGGATGTGAGCCGCGATATCATTGCCCAGATCGCGCGCGGCAGCCGCAGCATTTTTGGCATCATGCTGGAGAGCAACCTGGTGGAGGGTCGTCAGGATGTCATCGATGGGCAAGCCCTGACCTATGGGCAGAGCATCACCGACCCCTGCATCAGCTGGGAAAACACCGAACCGCTGTTGCAGGAGCTGGCGGACGCGGTAGCAAAGCGCCGCGGCGGCGGCTAAACCATCGCTTGCGCCTGGCTACAGGATAGGGTTCCTGATCTCGACCTGTTCCCGCGGATACTTCTCGTTTTCCTCGGCGACTTTCTTATTCCAGACCTTGCGGAAATGGGATAAGGCCTTGTCGGCCACGAGGCCGCGGGGCTGGAAGGGTTCATCCAGTTCCAGGTACTTTTGCTGTTCCTCAATCAAGATCTTGTCCTCCATAAAGCCCGCCATCATGCCGTCGCGCAGGGACAGGGATACATTGGGGTCATCCTGCTTGTAATTGCGCAGGTATTCCCAGAAGAAGTGCGTAGTGCGACGCGTCTCCGGAGTCATGTACTGGCAGTTCTTGTACTGGCGTACCCCTTCCAGGTCACCACTGTCAGGGTCCCAGCCCACCGGGGCGAAGGAAGTCTCCATAAAGAATATGCCGGGCACCAGCATTTTCACCTCATTGCGGCGATCCACCTTGTCGGGGGCGTCCGGGCAAGCCCGGACATGGTAGGGTGGCGGAGGGCTGCCCTTATCCCAGCGTACAAACTGGAAACCGTCCTCCAGGCGTTCCACCTCCTGCTCGGTGCTGAACGCGTAATCTTCCGAGCCGCCCAGGGTATCGGTGTGGACGAAGGCGAGGTGGGAAAAGTCTGCGAGGTTGTCGACAATCAGCAACCAGTTGGCATCGTAGTGCAAATAGGCCTGCTGGGTCAGCCCCGCCCACTCGGGATCCGACAGGTAGGAAAAGTCGTGAATCAGCCCGGGGTCAGCCAGTTCCGGATCACCCATCCAGATCCACAGCAGGTGGCCCCGCTCCTCAATCGGGTAACTGTGGACCCGATGCTGGGCGCTGATCATGTCCTGGCCGGGTATTTCGATGCAGATGCCAGCGGCGTCGTATTTCATGCCGTGGTACATGCAGCGCAGGCAATCCCCTTCGATCCGTCCCAGGGACAAGGGCGCACCGCGATGGCAGCAGCGGTCATCCAGGGCCACGTACTGGCCGCTCTCACCGCGAAAAATAACCACCGGTTTCTCCAGGAAAGTACGCGCCAGTTTCTTGCCATCGATCACTTCGTAATCCCAGCCAGCGGTATACCAGCAGTTGCGCAGAAAGGGGTATGGGGTATCAGACATTGCGAGTCCTCCGGGGAGTTTTTTGCGGGCAGTGGGGTAAACCACCTTATTCATTCTAGTCAGCCAAACAATTCTCACATGAGAATTGTTTGGCTGAAATCTTACGGATATTTAGTTAACATGTAAAGTATATGCCAAGATTTATTAGACTTTTTCGTGCCTAGAGGCGACTATTTAATCTCATATGAGAATATATGGTAGCGCGATGATCAGCCCGGACAGCACCTCCCTGATCCTCAACCAGTACCTCCCCTACCAATTGGCCAATCTGGCCCGGCGGGTCAGCGACGCCTGCAACCGGGAATACGGCTTGCCCTACGGCATCAGCGTGGCGGAATGGCGAATCCTGGCCCACCTCGGACAACACGCGGAAGTGCACTCCCGGGGTCTGGGTGAAATAACCTTCCTGGATAAATCGCGAGTCTCCCGCGCCCTGAAGCTGCTGCAGGACAAGGGCTATATGGCGCGGCGTCCCGACCCGGCGGACAATCGCGCCAGTTTTCTCTGCCTGACCGAAACCGGCATTGCGCTGTACCAACAGATCGTGCCACTGGCCCTGCACTGGGAGGCGCAATTCCTGTCGGCACTGGACGTGTCGGAGTACCGGGACTTGCTGCGGATCGTCAACAAACTGGAGTCGCAGCTGGACAACATGGCCCGGGCCGATTAATCCCGTACAGGGGTAAAGTGTTAAACTGTGTGCCCGCATCTTTATTGGGAAATGCACAAGCCCATTGAAACCGGTAGCTAACACCCCGGACTATGAAACCTCTATCGCGGGCTGGTCATTCGCGCTGGCCGCCGCACTGGAAGCCTACGGTATTGATTCGATCCCGGGTACCGCGACACCAACGGCGAAAAATTGAAGAAAAAGGACGCCCCGGTCACCCCTATCGGGACGCCAGGCAGCTAGCCCTATTCCTCGCTGAACGCCGGCAGGCTTTCCGCCTCGGGCGCCCATTGACTGCCGTAGAGCTGCTTGAAGATCTTCGGTCTGATCACCGAGCCCTTGGCCGTACCCCCCTGCCACAGGTCATACCGGCTATTGACATACTGGTGGAAGAACCGGCCCAGGCGCCCTGACAGTTCAGCGACGGTAGCCTGGTAGGCGGGCTCTGCTATCATGTTGTTCTGTTGCCGGGGATCGATCTCCATGTCATACAATTCACTCTGCCCGGTTCCCGCCAGCCGTTCCCAGTATGCGAATCGCGGGGTGCGGATACCGCGGGACTCCTCTTGCTCATAGAACACTTCATTTTTCCAGTCCAGGGATTTTCCGATCAGTGCTGAGCGAAAGCTGCGGCCCGGGCTGGATTCCAACGTCACATCCCGGATTCCCAGGTAGTCAAGCAGGGTCACTGGCAGATCGTACTGCCCCACCAGCAGGGAACTTTCGGAACCCGCAGCAATTGTGCCTGGTTGCCGCAAGATCAGCGGAATATTGAGCGCCGCCTCGTACAGGTTGGAGGGCGAGGTAACCACCGTGTGCTGCCACAAACCGTGTTGTCCGTAGAAATTCCCCTGATCAGAGCTGAACACCACCAGCGTGTTTTTATCCAGTCCGCGCGCGTGCAGTGCGGCCAGAACCCGGCCTACACCATCGTCCACCAGGGTATTCTGTGAGGCGACATTGGCCATCGTCGCGGGGTCATTGTGCATGGCGATGGCCTGTCGGTGCTTCTTCCTCAGAAATTCGTTGGTCCGTGGATCCAGCAATTGCTCCAGCACATTGTCATTGAACGCCACCCGGGGAAAGGAGGAAAAATCGCTTTCCGTATAACTGGCATAGTGCCGGTTACGGGCAGGCCCGAGATTTGTGGGCGGATTCAGATAGGGGCCGTTGAAGTTCAGCTGCAGGTAAAAGGGACGAGTGCCAGCATAGTTCTGCAGGTACTCAACGGCCTTTTCGGCAAAGAAATCTACGCTATGCTGCCCGGTCACAGGGTAGGTCTTTCCGTTTTCAATAATCGTGTTGTCCCAGAAGTCCAGGGTGTGACCGTAGGTAAAGGTGACCCAGTGTTCATAGCCCAAGGAGGCTTTCCAGGGCTGACCCAGGTGCCATTTGCCAATCAAGGCCGTCTGGTAACCCCGGTTGCGCAGGGTCAGCGGCAGGGTTCGAAATTCGGCCACCGCAGACCAATCCCTGGGCCAGGTATCCAGCATCTCGTCATCCAGCCAGTTGTGAACCCCGTGTTGCGACGGCATCAGCCCGGTCATCAGCGTGGCCCGGGTCGGCGAACACATCCCGTTCACCGCAAACGCGTGCTTGAAGCGCATGCCCTCGTCTGCCAGGCGATCAATGTGGGGCGTTCTCACATCCGGGTTGCCATACGCCCCCAATATGGCAGCGGGTTGGTTGTCGGTGAGTATGAACAACAAATTGGTGGGTTGCGGCGCGGCTGCTGCGGACGCCCCCGCCAGCAGCAGCAATAGCCAGGTAATTGGCGCCATCTTCACCACTAGAATTGATACTTCGCTTGAACACCCAGGGTGCGCGGCGCATCCATGGAGCCGAAGAACGCGCCCCGGAAAAACGGTACGTCATTTACCCAGGTGGTGGTGGTTTCGTCACTCAGGTTCTTACCAATCAGGGCGACACTCCAGCCACTGCTCCCCGCGAGTTGAATACGGGCATTGAATTTGGTGAAGGAGTCCTGCCGTGAGTGTGGGTCCAGGTCCAGCGCCGTGAAGTAGGAGTCGGTATAATCCATGCCCACAACCGCCACCAACTCCAGCCCGCCATTCAGCAAACGATTGTACTCCAGATTGATGGTGCCGGACCACTCGGGCGCAAACTGCAGCTCTTTCCCCGACAAGTCCTGGGTACAGGTGGCCGGGCTCATGCCGGTGTCGATGCCGTGTTGCACCTGTTGCGCTGCAGTACAAACCGCCTCCGTGAAATCGTCGTAGCTGGCGTCCAGATAAGCCAGGGCACCGGACAACATCCAGCTGTCACTGATCTGCCAGCGGGCATCCACCTCTACGCCCTCGGTGGTGGCCTGGGCCGCATTGCTGGTCACAAAAGTAACGCCGTTCCAGGCCGCCACCTGCAGGTCATCGAATTCCGACCTGAACACCGCGCCGTTGAGTTCCAGGCTGCCTCCGGCCAGGCGTGTTTTCACACCGACCTCCCAGGCAGCATCGAGACCA
>JAPUKZ010000517.1 GCA_027295405.1 Gammaproteobacteria bacterium | reverse complement strand
ATTCCGCTGAGTGAAAAAGACCCGGGTTTTGACATTTTGCTCCGAACAGCGGAGCATTTACACTTGTTACAGGACAAACCATGCCTGATCGCATGGGGAGAAAGGGATTTCGTGTTCGATAAAACGTTTCTAAATCGCTGGCTGGATTACTACCCGGAAGCCGAACTTCACCGCTACCCGGACTGCGGCCACTACATCCTGGAGGATGGCGGGCCGGCGTTGGTCGACACGATCAGAAAATTCATCGAAATCAAGGAAGATTTGAATCAGGGACATGCCCGTGGATAAACCCAGGAATAAGGACGAATTCAACAATGTCGCCTCTGCATTAAGCCGGCAGGCGGAATGGCAACCCAACGCCACAGCGATCCATTACCCAGCGGAGACCCGGTTCAAGCGCGGGCAATACACCAGCTGCAGCTACCTTGAACTGAACGAACTCAGCGACTGTTATGCACGAGGTTTGCGAGAATATGGCATCGAAGCAGGAACCAGGACGGCACTCATGCTCACTCCGGGCCTGGACTTCCTGGCGATATTTTTCGCCATGTTCAAGGCAGGCGTTGTACCGGTTCTGATTGACCCGGGCATCGGAATGAAGCCCTTAAAGCAGTGCCTGGCTGAGGCATCGCCTAAAGTATTCATCGGGGTATCGAAAGCCCAGTATGCGCGCAAAGTCCTGGGTTGGGCGAAAGGGTCCTGCGAACAGATCATCACCGCAGGGCCGAAGCTCGGCCTGGGTGGAATCAACCTCAAGGGACTCAGGAAACTTGGCAGCCGCAGCTCAGGAGAAATGCTGCATGTTCCTGATCCCCAAGACATGGCGGCAATCCTGTTCACATCCGGCAGCACCGGTCTGCCCAAGGGTGTCGTATACCGCCACCGTCATTTCAGCGCCCAGGTGGAAATGCTGAAAAATGCCTTTGACATTCAAGCCGGTGAAGTCAGCCTGCCGACCTTCCCGCCATTTGCTTTATTTGACCCCGCGCTTGGCATGACCACGGTGGTCCCGCAAATGGACCCAAGCAGACCGGCAAAAGCAAATCCGGAACTCCTGGTGCAAGCCATTGATGAATTCAAGGTAACCAATATTTTTGCTTCCCCGGCTCTGCTTGATACGCTCAGCCGTTATGTGATTGAGCGTGGTAAACGATTGGAGAGCGTCACCCGCGTAATTTCCGCAGGAGCGGCAGTACCCATCCGCACCATCAGGCGCATGCAAAAAGCACTGTACAGCGATGCCGAGATCCACACGCCATACGGCGCAACCGAATGCCTGCCAGTCAGCAGTATTTCGGCCGGCCAGCTGACCCCTAAAATCCAAGACATGTCCGAATCGGGTGAAGGCGTCTGCGTTGGGCTGCCGATCGAACCGAATCATGTCAGGATCATCAAGATCAGCGACCTGGCCTTCAATGATTTTTCCGAGACCACGGAAATGCCGCCTGGAATGCCGGGAGAGATCGTGGTATCAGGTCCCAGTTGCACAGACAGTTACTGGAAGCGTGATGCCGATACTTCCATGGCCAAGATCGGTGATGCCAATGGTACCATTTGGCACCGCATGGGCGACGCCGGCATCATGGATGGGACCGGCCGTCTGTGGTACTGCGGCCGGTTGTCGCAACGAATCGAAACCGGTCAGGAAGTCCTGTTCGCCGACCAGTGCGAAGCGGTGTTCAACCAGCATCCGGACCTACTGCGTTCCGCGGTGGTCGGCATCGGCGCCCGGGGCGCACAAATCCCGGTCTTGTGTATCGAGGTGAAAGGCAAGCTGTCTGCGGTGGACACCGAGCGTGTCCATTTCGATCTGCTGCAACTCGCCCAGGCGTTTGCGCTGACACGCAGTATTCGCACGGTTCTGTTTCACCCGGGTTTCCCGGTGGATATCCGCCACAATTCGAAAATCAACCGGGAAGAGCTGGTGCAGTGGGCGACCAAAAAAATGCAGGAGTGAAGGTTTGAAAACCCTGGTAACCGGTGGTGGTGGTTTCCTTGGAAGTTCCATATGCAGACAATTGCTCAGCCAGGGTCACGAAGTCGTAGCCTTTCAGCGCAGCGCGGCATCACATCTCGAAGCACTGGGTATCTGTATTTTCCGCGGAGATATCACTGACAGATCAGACCTGCTCAAGGCAGCGGATAATTGTGATGCCATCATTCACACCGCAGGCAAGGCCGGCGTCTGGGGCGATCGAACGCAATACTGGCAAATCAACGTGGAAGGCACTAGTAATGTCATTCGCGTCTGCCGGAATAGGTCGATACCGAACCTGGTGTACACCAGTTCCCCCAGCGTGGTGCATTCCGGCAGCGATATTGAAGGCGGCAACGAATCGCTGCCCATCGCGAAACACTTCACCTCACCCTACCCGGCCACCAAGGCATTGGCGGAAAAAATCATGCTGGCTTCGAACAGGGATGATCTGCAGACTGTTGCTCTGCGTCCACATTTGATCTGGGGCCCCGGCGATCCACACATTCTGCCGCGCCTGGTAAGCAAGGTCAGAGGGGGCAAACTGGCGCTACCGGGTCCGGAAAAAGTGATCGATACCATATATGTCGAAAACGCCGCGCGGGCTCATGTCCTGGCTCTGCAGGAATTGCAGGGCAAGGCTCGTTGCGCCGGCAAGCCCTATTTCATCACCAACAATGAACCTCTGCCCCTGGGTGAGATCATTCAAAAGCTACTGGGTGCAGTGGGTATCGATGTGCGGATCCGCTCCGTTCCTACCGGTCTCGCCAGGGCTGTGGGGGTGGTCTGCGAGATCAGTTGGCGTATATTGCCCCTGGCCGGTGATCCCCCGGTCACCCGCTTCGCCGTGGATCAGATGGGAACAGCCCACTGGTTCGATACCAGCGCCGCGGAGCGAGATTTCGGCTATCGGCCGGAGATCTCCATTGCGGAAGGCTTGGAAAAACTTTCCCGGGGCAAG
>JAPUKZ010000516.1 GCA_027295405.1 Gammaproteobacteria bacterium | reverse complement strand
TCTTCAAGATAACTGCCGGTGTCGATAAGGAATTCCATCTTCTGGTGCATTCTCCTTCGCACCACGGCATCATTGCGATCAAGTGCCAGTGCCAGGGCGCCCCGATAGTAAACTTCCTCTCGAATATGTCCCTCAATTAAGGTATCAAGTTCCCTGTCGGTCGGCGGTCGTTTCCAGGTGGACTCAAACTGTGACTGGAGTTGCAGCACCCGCTCGGCGGACACGATGATGACATTATCCGCCATTTCCGGTGTGTCGTTGACCACGCCGAAAGTGATGAATATCAGCGTTCCAATCACACAGAAATGAACAAGCGGTTCCCGAAGGAACCGCCACACAGCTTGCCTACCCATGGTTTGTCAGGACTTTGGGGTGTACCAGATGGCGGAAGTGTAGGCCCTCTCCTGGGTAGAGGTGGGTGCGCCCTCGGGCAATGCCACACCGAACCTGAAGGCGTCATAGGTAGACCAGCGGGGCGTGGGGATTTCAAGCACCCTCGCGTAGTAGAACGACTTTTGTTTTGGATCAAAATCCGGGTCAGTCCATACCACGCCCAGTTCCGCTGCGCCAATGGTGTTAGTCCAGTTCGCGTTTGCCACATCAACGGTGTTACCGACAGCGGGTAGTTTTCCATTGACAGGTGTTCGATCGCCTGACCAGACAACATCATAGACTTGCTCGTGCGTCTTGCCCCTGGCGTCCAGCCAGCCTTTAACAATTTGAATTCGATCCAGGTTTGCACCGATGGGGTCGCGCAAGGTGTAAACCATGAAACTCGGCGCCTTCGCGCCTTTCGGCAGGGCCCGCAGGTCACCGCCCATGGGCACGCCTTTTTCATAGCCCATCCGCACCGGCATGCGGGAATTCAGGTCCTGTTCTGTAAATTCCCAGCCGCCAAATAGCCGCACGCTCATACGGGGGCCGGTGGTGCTATAGACTTCCTTGCGTTGCATGGCATCGAATATAGCCGCCCGGGTGTTCTCTGTTGCCCACACTGCACCGAGACCGGAGGCAACCATTTGCCATCCCATAATCCTGCCATTTTCATTTTCCATGAAAGGATGGCTCATCCTGCTGGCTTTTGGTTCATAACCCGTATGCTTGCCAAAAAAGTTGTCTTCCTCTGCCGTGGCCAGGGAGGTATGGCTGTCGGTGGCGCCCACAACACCGAACTTGTACGGGTTGGTGCCCAGCCGTTTTTCGATTGCCAACCCCCGTTTCAGTGCTTCACGTGCATATTCACCCGCGAGCATGGCGTCGGTTTTTGCTTCCGAAACATCGAGGTTGCCGATATCCCAGTTTTCGTAGTCGGCGAATTCGTCAGCGGGTGAAAGGAACGGATGCGCCTCGCCATCGCCTTTTATTTGGGTAATTTCATAGAGGGGCTCCCACTTGCTGCGTTGGGTGACATAGGCCTTGTCCAGTTTCCTGCCATTCCACTGTGCCTTGAGCGGGAACATAATGCCATTGGACAGGTTGCCGTTGTGAGCGATTGCCAGGATTTCACCCTGGGTCCTCTCCTCGTAATTGTTCATGTACTTCCAAAGATCGCGCGGGTCCGGCGAGCCGACGGGGGCCTGTGTGGTATAGGGCACCACCTGCCGTGCCCGGGTCGGCCCATCGCGCATGATGACGACGCGATGCATATTGGCGCCCGCAATCATTGAGGTCCACTCAAATCCTATTAACGCGGTGAAACGCCCGGGATCGTTAAACGTTTCCGCGTCCTCGATTACTTTTTCCCAGAGGTTCTTGTAGATCTTCGAACCCGGTGAGTAAAGCGCGAACATCTCCGGATCCATCTTGCCCTGCGAGAAGGTGCCGATAAGGTCCAGCGCCGCCGCCACGGCCGCGTCGCCGCCTTCGGACATGCCCTGGTTCCAGCGTCGCGCCTGTTCATAGGCCAGCAGGGCCGGTTTACCACTGGCGATATCTCCCACCATGCCCATACCGTCGGAGTGATCGGCGATTACCAACCAGTCCAGGGGGCGAGACAATCTCACCCGCTGGCCCGAGGAGCTAACGACCTCGTCACCGCGGGCAAATCGATAGGCATCGCTTGGCGGCAGCCGATTGCCAAAAAGACCCGCATCCATCGACAGGGAGGTATGCAAATGGGAATCACCCCACAGAGGTCGTTCTGGAAAATCACGCCCCGCATAGGGGGAATAGGCTTTGCCAGTGTAGGCAGCCGAGAGTATTTCAGGGGTCGGCGCGCTGAAGTCCTGCGCCACCGCTGGCAATATTAGCAATAAAGTGAGCGCAGCTATTGTTGAACACACGATTCGTTTCATCATCGGATTCCCGGTTTGAGAAGGTGTTGGGAACTTACCATAAAGCTCATTGGGATTGCCAGATAGCGTTGGGTAGCGCCCTGGTTGGTGGCCGGAGATGGTTCAGTACATTAGTGGCGTCTGCGGACGAAATGCCCGGGAAACGTTTACCCCGCGTCGTCCCGCTCGAACGGTTACAGTGTGTCGACTACCCGAACAGGTAAGAATAAAAAAATGAATCACGTGAGTAAACTTGCCGTATTGTGCCTGGCCTGCCTCACTTTGGCTGGCTGCGGCAGCAATAACTCGGATGAAGACGGCCCCTATGCCGCCGAGGAACTGTGGATCTGCAAGCCCGCTGCGGCCTCGAACCGCTGCCTGGAGCTCGACCAAACCACCACCTGGGTGCATTCCAACACCAGCTTTGAAGTTTTCGAACACACGCCGGCCGTCGAGCCTGACTTCGATTGTTTTTACATATACCCGACCGTGGATTTACGCGAGGAGCCGGGTAACACGGAAGACCTGACTGATGATGAACTGGTTTTGCGCCCTCCTGCTGACCCAGCTTCTCCACCAGGGCGGGATAGTGCCCTTCGACGAGTTGGGAGAGCAGCGTCTGTTCGGGTCGGTGGCGCTCGTAAGCAACGTCACCAAGGGCTTCCTTGCCTTGCAACAGCATGCTGACCGCGCCTCCTTGCGCTGGTGCCAAACCTGTCCCTGCTGTATAGGTGAAGTTTTACCAACTGATGAATGGCAGGGTCGAAACTGTCCGGTTA
>JAPUKZ010000515.1 GCA_027295405.1 Gammaproteobacteria bacterium | reverse complement strand
CATCCCTGCAAACTCGCTGAAAAGCGCTCAAACAGTGGCTCCGCTCTCTCAGTCCTGCGACGAAAACAAAGCATGGTCTTTATGCCCGGTGAGGAAAACTAACAGCGCTGACGCTCATATCGTGGAACCGGCCAAGTCCGTTGTTGATGTTACCTCGATAGAGGGGCGTCAGGGGGCCAATAGTTATCTGGCGAACATAAGGGCGCGTTTATGGAGGTGGCGGCAGGCGTCCCTGTGAATTCTGAGAGAGCGGAGGCAGTGTCTGAGCGCTTTTCGCGAGTTGGCCGAAGCGCAGAATTCACCGCCGGAATGCGCCAGAGAGCTAGAGAACTATTGGCCCCCTGACGCCCCGTCACCAGTAAACTCTCTCTTACAAAAATGGGCTAAACGGCACCGCGTGCCAGGGCTGGAAATTTGAGCGGTGTCTGCTTGCATTTTGTCACAGAGTTTTCCCCTGCAAACGGCTTTGATACCCTTGTTATTACGAGATTTCCGCCGTTATTCCATCCGCTTTCCTGAAATATCCAGGCTACACCGGTCCAGTTTCTGCGCCGCTGTACCCCCTCAGAAAATATCAGGTGTAGTAGGCGTTGCTACGATCCGTGTGATCGGTGATATCGCGCACCCCGGCCAGCTGTGGTAGCAGTTCCAACAGGGTTTTTTCCACACCGTCCTTGAGGGTGGCGTCAACCATGCCACAGCCCTGGCAGCCGCCACCGAATTGTAAAATGGCGTAATTGTCCTCGGTGACCTCCATCAGAGAAACCTCGCCGCCATGTGCAGCCAGCGCTGGATTGATGTCGTTGTGGAGCAGGTAGTTGATGCGGTCCTCAATCGGGCTGTCGTCGTCCACCCGCGGCATTTTCGAGTTTGGCGCCTTGATCGTAAGCTGGCCGCCCATGCGGTCCTTGGCGTAGTCTACCAGGGCGTCTTCCAGGTAAGGCAGGCTGCGGCCTTCGAACCAGGCCTCGAACTTCGCATAGCTCACTTGCTCATCGTCATCCTGTATATCGCCCTCGCGTGCATAGGCGATACAGGTTTCCGCCCTGGGTGTCCCTGGCTGGTTTATGAACACCCGCACACCCAGCGCGTCATCTTGCTTTGAGAGCAGGTCCGCCAGGTAGTCCTGGGCTGATTCAGTAATGGTGATACTGATGCCTTCGATTACTTCTACCATCACAGGTACCGTTTCGCATTCCGACTAAATTACTCAGGTATTCTAAGCAATTTTCGAGCCATTGGCGAGGCCCAAACGTGAATAGGTTCACTCAATCAATCTATATCAATATATTTTGATATAGATATCAGAAACTGATAGGATGGCACACTTCCCGGTCAGAGTGAAAGTGGCGGTATTGTGGCACAAGTTTCGAAGTCGGAAGCGCTGAAAACGTCGCTTCGCGAACGTATCCTGATCATTGATGGTGCCATGGGCACGATGATCCAGTCCTACGAGCTCAGCGAAGCAGATTTCCGGGGTGAGCGCTTCGTGGACCACGCTACCGACCTCAAGGGCAATAACGACCTGTTGTCCCTGACTCGCCCGGATGTGATTGGCGCCGTGCACCAGGCCTACCTGGACGCGGGTGCCGATGTCATCACCACCAATAGTTTCAACGCGACCGCCGTGGCGCAGGATGACTACCAATTGGGTGGGCTGGTGCCTGAGCTGAATCTCGCCGCTGCCAGAATCGCCCGGGAAGTTGTCGATAAGGCCAATCTGGACACGCCGGAAAAGCCGCGCTTCGTCGCTGGTGTTCTTGGTCCCACACCCCGCACCGCCTCCATATCCCCGGATGTAAACGATCCCGGCGCACGCAATATCAGCTTCGACGAGCTGGTCCGTGACTACGCTGTGGCCACCCGGGCTTTGATCGAAGGGGGTTCCGATCTGCTCCTGGTGGAGACCATTTTTGACGCACTCAACGCCAAAGCCGCGATTTTTGCGATCAAAAGTGTATTTGCTGAACTGGATCGTGAGTTGCCCCTGATGATTTCTGTCACCTTTCCGGATCTCAGCGGTCGGATCTTGTCTGGCCAGAGCCCGGAGGCTTTCTGGAATACCATTGCCCACGCCCGACCACTGATTGTCGGGAGTAACTGCGGGCGCCGTTTCCAGGAAATACGACCCTTCGTGGAAGAACTCGCCAACGTCGCCGACTGCTACTTCAGCGGGCATTTTAATGCCGGCTTGCCCAATGCTTTTGGCGAATATGACGAAACCCCGGCGGACATGCAGACGGAGTTGGGAGATTTCGCCCGGCGCGGTTTTCTGAACCTGGTCGGTGGCTGTTGTGGCACCACCCCCGCGCATATCGAGGCGATTGCTGCGGCAGTTGCCGGCGCCGCTCCCCGGGTGGTGCCCACGCTCGAGCCCGCCTGTCGCCTGAGTGGTCTCGAGCCTTTTAACATCACCGGCGACTCACTGTTCGTGAATATCGGCGAGCGTTGCAATGTCACCGGTTCAGCGCGTTTCAAGCGCCTGATTATCGAGGAAGACTACGCGACGGCGCTGGACGTCGCCAGGGAGCAGGTGGAAGACGGCGCCCAGATCATCGACATCAACATGGACGAGGGCATGTTGGACGCCGAGGCGGCCATGGTGACCTTTCTCAAGCTGGTGGCCTCGGAACCGGATATTTGCAAAGTGCCCATCATGGTGGATTCCTCCAAGTGGGAAATCATTGAAGCGGGACTCAAATGCATACCGGGCAAGCCCGTGGTCAATTCGATCTCGCTCAAAGAGGGGGAGCAGGAGTTTATTGACCGGGCCCGCCTGTGCCTGAAATACGGCGCCGCGGTGGTGGTAATGGCCTTCGACGAGGACGGTCAGGCAGACACAGTGCAACGCAAGACAGATATTTGCCAGCGCTCCTACCGGGTACTGGTGGACAAGGTGGGATTTCCGCCGCGGGATATCATTTTCGACCCAAATATTTTTGCCGTGGCAACCGGTATCGAGGAGCACAACAACTACGGCGTCGAGTTTATCGAAGCTGCCAGTTACATTCGCGAGAACCTTCCCGGCGTGCTGGTATCCGGGGGGGTCAGTAATGTGTCGTTTTCCTTCCGCGGTAACAACCCGGTACGGGAGGCAATCCACTCGGTGTTCCTGTATCACGCCATCCGTGCCGGTCTCAGGATGGGCATCGTCAATGCCGGACAGTTGGGCGTATACGATGAACTGCCCACGGCACTGCGGGAAGCGGTAGAGGACGTGGTACTGAACCGGCGCGAGGACAGTACCGAGCGACTGCTGGAGCTAGCGCAGTCATTTCGAGGTGACGGTGCCGCCCGTGAGCGCAAGGAAGATCTCAGCTGGCGAGAGCAGCCCGTGTCAAAACGGCTGGAACACGCACTGGTCAAGGGCATCAACACCTTTATCATAGAGGATGCGGAGATCGCACGGCAGGAAGCGGAACGCCCTATCCAGGTGATTGAAGGCCCGCTGATGGACGGTATGAACGTGGTCGGCGACCTGTTTGGGGCCGGCAAGATGTTTTTGCCCCAGGCGGTGAAGAGTGCCCGCGTCATGAAACAGGCGGTCGCCTATTTGCAGCCTTTTATAGAAGAGGAAAAGGATGGCGCCAGTCAATCCAACGGCAAGATCCTGATGGCGACCGTCAAAGGTGATGTCCACGATATTGGCAAGAAAATTGTCGGCGTGGTGTTGCAGTGCAACAACTTCGAGGTCATAGACCTGGGGGTAATGGTGGCCTGTGAGGAGATATTACGGGTCGCCCGTGAAGAGTCTATCGACATTATTGGCTTGAGCGGTCTGATTACGCCCTCACTGGACGAAATGGTACATGTAGCCAGCGAGATGCAACGCCAGAATTTCCGGCTGCCCCTGTTGATTGGTGGCGCCACCACCTCCAAGGCGCACACGGCGGTCAAGATCGAGCCCGGCTATCAGAATGACGTGACGGTTTATGTGCCGGATGCATCACGCAGTGTGGCGGTGGCCACTCAGCTGGTGGGCGAGAGTAAATCCGAATTTGTGCAGGAACGGCGGGATGAATATGAGGTAGTGCGGGAGCGCACTGCCAAACGCAAACCGAAAGCGGAACGCCTGCGCTATGCTGAGGCACTGAAGCGCGGTTTCCGGCCTGACTGGTCGGACTACCGGCCACCCTGCCCCGAATTCCTCGGAACCCGCGTGTTCTCGGACTATCCACTGGAGCGCCTGGCAGAAGCCATCGATTGGACACCCTTTTTCATTACCTGGGAATTGGCGGGGAAGTACCCGGCTATTCTGGAAGACGACACGGTGGGTGAGGCGGCTACCCAGTTATTCGCTGATGCCCAGGCCATGCTGAAACAGATTGTTGAGGAGAAGTGGCTCACGGCCAATGCGGCCATCGGTTTCTGGCCGGCTGCGCAGATCAACGGTGATGACATTGAAGTCTACGCGGACGAATCCCGTGATCAGAGGGTCGCCACCCTGCACCAGCTGCGCCAGCAAACCGCCAAGACCAACGGCACCCCCAACTTCAGTCTGGCGGATTTTGTCGCACCGCACGACAGTGCGGCCCGGGACTATATCGGCGGTTTTGTGGTCACGACCGGGATAGGCGTGGAACAGCGGGTCGCTGAATACGAGGCCGTCTTTGATGATTACAACAGCATCCTGCTGAAAGCCCTGGCGGACCGACTCGCCGAGGCCTTCGCAGAGCATATGCACTTGCGGGTCAGAAAAGAATTCTGGGGGTATGCCGCAGCGGAAGACCTCAGTCACGAGGAGCTGATCCGTGAACGCTACAAGGGCATTCGTCCTGCGCCCGGCTACCCCGCCTGCCCGGACCACACAGAAAAGCGGGCCCTGTTCGACCTGTTGCAGGCGGAGCAGAATACCGGCGTCGAGCTGACTGAACACTACGCGATGACACCGGCAGCGGCAGTCAGCGGTTTTTACTATTCCCACCCCGAGTCCAGTTACTTCGCCATAGGAAAAATTGGCCGGGACCAGGTGGAAAACCTGGCCCAGCGCAAGTCGGTGCCGGTCGCCGAAGTTGAACGCTGGCTGAGACCCAACCTCGATTACCAGGCCGTGTAAGGCCGGTGCACACAAGAGTACTCACAACATGATGACGCAATCGCCAGAGCAGAAGAAATCAGGGCTTCACCCCTTGCGGGTTGTGGCCAGTGTGTTGGCTGCCGCTTTTGGTGTGCGCGGTGGTAAAAACCGGGAACGAGACTTCAGG
>JAPUKZ010000514.1 GCA_027295405.1 Gammaproteobacteria bacterium | reverse complement strand
ACCCAGGCTACCCTCGCCACCGTGGCACCGGGAATTTCCGAGGCCCTGATCGCTACGGCGATGGGTTTGTTTGCGGCGATCCCTGCGGTCATGGCCTACAACCGTTTTGCCGCCAAAGTGGATGTTACGATCAATCGTTATGAAGCCTTCTCCGATGAATTCACCGGCATCCTGCACCGACAGACGTTTGCGTTGGCTGCGCGGGCAGGGCAGGACAGGGCTAGGGCATGACTCGCGGACGCATCAAACACCGCCCCATGTCCGAAATCAATGTAGTGCCCTACATTGATGTGATGCTGGTGCTACTGGTTATTTTTATGGTGACTGCACCCTTGCTGATGCAGGGGGTAAAGGTGGATCTCCCCGAAGCGGCCAGCGATCCGGTGGAGAACCAGGACCCGGAACCGCTGATTGTCTCTATCAATGCCGCGGGTGAGCTGTTTCTCAATCTGGGCGCCGAGCAGGTACAGGCCCTGTCGCTGGCGACGGTGAAACAGCGGGTTTCAGTGGTGATGCGCCGCAATCCGAAAAAGCCGGTGATGGTCTGGGGCGACCGCCACGTTGCCTATGGCGAGGTGGTGGTCCTGATGTCGGCGCTGCAGGAAGCGGGCGCACCCAGTATCGGCCTGGTCACGGAATCGCCCTGATGGTCAGGGGCCTGCACCTGCCAGCCATATTCTGGCGACCGGCGCTGTTCAGCTTGCTGTTGCACGCCCTGGTGGTGGCTGCCTTGACAGCCAACTGGGCCTCCCAACGTGAACTCAGCCCCGTTGCCAGGATGCAGCCCAGGCATATAGAGGCGCGCCTGATTGATGCCAGTACCCTGAAGCCGCAAAAAAAACAAGTCAGCCGCCAGCCCACACCGAACGTGTCCGCCACGCCTAAACCTGTTGCCAGGCAGCCCCCCAAAACCACTGCTAAAGCTGCAACCAGTAAACCCAGGGTGGAGCCCAAACCCGTTCCGGTTCCGGAACCCGAGACCGGGGCTAATGTTCATGAGCAGCAGGCGCTAGCCGAAGAGCAGCGAATACTTGCGCAGCAGGAGTTGGCAATGGCCCTGGATGCGGAAGATATCTTGCTGGAACAGGCCAGTGACGACGATATCGCGCAGAGCTACGTGGCATTGATCAGCCAGACGGTGCAAAACAACTGGAGCCGTCCCCCCAGTGCTCGCAATGGCATGGAAGCAGAACTGATCATCCAGTTGATTCCAACCGGGGAGGTGGTTAGTGTGACCGTGGCGCGCAGCAGCGGCGTGTTGGCGTTTGACCGCTCCGCCGTTAACGCGGTGAAAAAAGCGCATCGATTCCCCGAGTTGCAACAGCTGCCATCACGTGTTTTTGAAAAGAGCTTTCGCCAATTTCGGCTGCTATTCAAACCAGAGGATTTACGCTACTGATGAAGCGAGTGTTGATTGGTCTTTTTCTGGCGGCAGCCCTGGCGCTGCCGGTGCGCGCAGAGTTGGTTATTGAGATTACTGCGGGGCGGGATAATCCGACTTCCATTGCTGTGGTTCCCTTTGCCTGGTCAGGCTGGGGTAGCGCGCCGGAGGATGTCGCCGCCGCAATAGCTGCCGATCTGTTGCGCAGCGGGCAGTTTGCGCCGGTGGCGCGCGCGGATATGCTGGGGCTGCCGACCCGGGAGTCTGAAGTCTATTATCGGGATTGGCGTACCACTAACGTGGAATATTTACTGATTGGTCGGGTATCCGGTGGTTCCACGGTAAGCGTTGAATACGAGCTGTTCGACGTGTTCAAGCAGGAAGGTATTCTGGTCGGGCGGGAGACCGGCCCGGTTGCGGATTTGCGGATGCTCGCCCACCGCGCCAGTGACAAGGTCTACTATCAACTGACCGGAATCCGGGGTGCGTTCGCCACCCGCATTCTCTATGTGGCGTTTACCCGGCGGCCTGGCGCCGACGATAATTATCAGTTGATGGTGGCGGATGCCGATGGCGCCCGTGCCGAGCTGGTACTGGAATCCAGTCAGCCCATTTTGAGCCCGGCCTGGTCCCCGGACGGCAACCAGATTGCCTATGTGTCTTTTGAATCGACCCGCCCCGCTATTTACCGGCACGACTTGAGTACTGGGCAGCGCGAGCGGTTGACCAATTTCAAGGGTCTGAACGGCGCGCCGGCGTGGTCGCCGGACGGCAACAGCCTGGCCATGGTGTTATCCAGAGATGGCAGCCCCGACCTGTATATTCTCGATCTTGCCAGTCGCAAGTTCCGACGCCTGACCCGCCATTACGCGATTGAAACTGAACCCGCCTGGATGCCGGATGGACGCTCTCTGATTTTCACCTCCGACCGGGGCGGCCGACCGCAGATTTACCGAATCGACGTGGTAACCGGAAGAACTGAAAGGCTGACCTACGAGGGCTCCTGGAATGCGCGCGCTTCCGTTGCGGCGGATGGGCGAACCATGGTGCTGGTTCACCGGCGTAATGATGCCTTCCACATTGCAGTCCAGGACCTGGAGCGGGAGCGTTTGCAAATTTTGACCTCCACCGCATTAGATGAATCTCCCAGTGTCGCACCCAATGGCTCTATGGTATTGTACGCGACGAAACATGACGGTCGTGGAATATTGGCCGCAGTGTCGGTGGATGGTAGGGTCAAGTTTCGGCTACCGTCACGCGAGGGGGACGTGCGAGAACCCGCGTGGTCACCCTATATGGGTGAGCCATGATGTCGGAGTTCACACGCAGCGGTTTTGATATAACCTAAAAAGGAATAAGCAAGCTATGAATCAACTATCTGTCGCCGGTAAGGCACTAACAGTCATTTTTGCGGTCATTTTTATGATCGGTTGTGCCAGCACGGAAACTACCGATACCACGGATGCCGCTGCCGAGGCGGAGGCGCGCCGGGCTGCCGAAGCGCAGGCCGCCGAGCAAGCTGCCGAGCAAGCTGCCACCGATCGCCATGCCAAGGCAGCGCAGCAGACGCTGCAAGATGCCGTTGCCGCAGCCGGTTATGTGGTTTACTTCGAATTCGACAGTTCCACCCTGCAGCCTGCAGGTCGTGAGGTGCTGGATGCTCATCTCGCACTGGCCAAGACCAACACCAAGTCTATTCGACTGGACGGCCATACTGACGAGCGTGGCACCCGCGAGTACAACATGGCACTGGGCGAACGCCGGGCCAAGGCCGTGGCTGATTACCTGTCGGTGAACGGCGTTGCCAGCTACCGCATAGAAGCTGTCAGCTATGGTGAAGAACGCCCGGTAGCCTATGGTTCTGGCGAGGCCAACTGGTCCCAGAATCGCCGCGTAGAAATAAAATAGGCGGTAAATGCCGCGGTACCTGATGCTCCTGTTCGGGCTGGCTGTTGCGGTTGGCCCGACTTATTCCCAGGAGTATATTGACCTGGAAGAGGAGCGTCGGCAGCAGGAACGCCTGCTGCAAGACAGTCGGGCACCCGTGGCGGGTGTTGCCGCGACTGCGCCGATTACTTCCCAAACCCAGAACTTTGGTGAATTACTGTATCAGTTACAACTGTTGCAGCAGGAAGTTATGACCCTGCGCGGCCAGTTGGAAGAGCAGGGTCACCAGTTGCGCCAGCTCAAACAGCAGAGCCTGGAACGCTATGTGGACCTGGATCGGCGAATCTCGGCAGGTGGCACCGCCCTCAGTGCCGGCGATGGCAATACTCCGGCCAGCAATGCCGGGGGATCCACTGCGGCGGAATTGCCGGGTGAGGCGGATGCATACCGGGCGGCCTACAGTGAGGTGCGCAGCCAGCAGTTTTCCGAGGCGATTGTGGCCTTCAAACAATTCCTGCAGGACTATCCCGATGGACGCTATGCCCCCAATGCCCATTACTGGTTGGGTGAACTCTACCTGGTGATCACACCCCAGGATCTGGAATCTTCCCGCCAGGCTTTTACCTTGTTACTGGAACAGTATCCGGACAACGGCAAAATTCCCGATACCCTGTACAAGTTGGGCAAGGTATATTACCAAAAGGGCAACCCCGAGAAGGCCCGTCAGTTCCTGGACCGGGTGATTGCTGAGCATGGCAGTAGTAACAGTTCGGCGGTGAAACTGGCGCGCGATTTCATCGACGAGAACTACTGACCGCCCCACCGTGTCCCAGCCCCCACCCCACAGTGATGACACGCTGCGAATCACTGAAATATTTTACTCCCTGCAAGGTGAAGCCCGTACCGTTGGGCTGCCGACGGTGTTTGTGCGACTCACCGGCTGTCCCCTGCGCTGTCGCTATTGCGATACCGAGTACGCCTTTTATGGGGGTGAGTTGCAGCGCCTGGACAGCATTCGGCAACAGGTAGCGAGCTACCGGCCGCGCTACGTCACCGTGACCGGGGGCGAACCCCTGGCCCAGCCCAATTGTTTACCCTTGCTGTCTGCCCTGTGTGATGACGGTTACGAGGTATCCCTGGAAACCAGCGGAGCCCTGCCGGTGGCGGGTGTAGACCAACGTGTGGTTAAAGTGCTGGATTTGAAGACGCCGGGTTCCGGCGAGGTCGACAAGAACGACTACAGTAATCTGGCGCAGCTGCAAGCCCATGACCAGGTAAAATTTGTCATCTGTAACCGCCAGGACTATGACTGGGCTCGTTTCAAGCTGGACGAATATCAATTGCAGGACAAGGTGAGTGATGTGCTGTTCTCCCCCAGTTACGGCGAAATCAATCCCACCGAACTGGCGGAGTGGATAGTGGCGGACAATTTGCCGGTGCGATTTCAACTGCAACTCCACAAGCTGTTGTGGAACGACGAAGCGGGGCACTGACCATGGCAGAGGCAGGGGCAGAGGGTGACAAGGCTGTGATACTGGTGTCGGGCGGCCTGGATTCCACCACAGTGCTGGCGATGGCGCAGGCGCAAGGCTACGCCTGCTACAGCCTGAGTTTTGATTATGGCCAGCGTCATCGCTCCGAACTGCTGGCGGCGGAAAGGGTGTCGTCAGCCATGGCGGTGGTGGAGCACAAGCTTGTACAGCTGAATCTGGACAGTATTGGTGGCTCCGCTCTCACGGATACCACAATCGATGTACCCGAAGAGGAGACCGAAGGCATACCGATCACCTATGTGCCGGCCAGGAACACGGTGTTCCTTTCCATCGCGCTGGGTTGGGCGGAGGTGCTGGGGGCCAACCATATTTTCATTGGAGTGAATGCGATGGATTATTCCGGCTACCCCGACTGTCGCCCGGAATTCATAGCGGCGTATGAAACAATGGCCAACCTGGCGACGCGGGCGGGTGTGGAAGGCGAGCGCATGTCAATTCAAACGCCACTGATGGATCTCGGCAAAGGGGACATTATCCAGCGCGGCCTGGCCCTGGGAGTGGATTACAGTCTCACCGTGTCCTGTTATCAGGCCAGCGCCGAGGGTCTCGCCTGTGGTCGCTGCGACAGTTGCCGTTTGCGACGCCAGGGCTTTGTTGATGCGGGGGTCGACGATCCCACTCGCTACAGCTAGCGGTCAGCCAGCTTCAGCTTGCCAGAATCTCGCTACGGCTAAGCAGAATCCCGCTCCACAATCCCGTTGATGGCCATGGGCTTCCTGTCCAGCGGGCTTGAAGAAACCTTGAAATTTCTGCAGGCGAAACAGGCAGATCACCCGGAATTGTAGTTTCAGACGCTGCCCCGCTATCAGACGGTGGTGTTGTTTTAGTCGCTTCGCGTCTGCAGCGCAGGAGTTTTTTGCGATGGGTCACGCTTGCCCGGATTACCGCGGCCAAGTCACTGGCGAAGGCTATATCCTGCATGTGGCACACCCTCGCGGCAGTTGGCTGGTGTTGTTTTAGTAGCTTCGCGTCCGCAGCGCAGGAGTTTTTTTGCAATGGGTCACGCTTGCCCGGATTACCGCGGCCAAGTCACTGGTCACCTGGATGAACAGAGTAAAACCGCGCGTAACACTTGAGTTTTTCCCCTGAATCCGTACTATACGCAGCTCCTTCTGGGGCCGTTAGCTCAGTTGGTAGAGCAGTTGGCTTTTAACCAATTGGTCGCGCGTTCGAATCGCGCACGGCCCACCAAATTCAAAGGGTTAGCAGTTAACAGCCGCTAACCCTTTTTCTTTTGCCGACACTTTGCCGACATTTTCGCTCTTCCTTGAGACCAGGGTCAGTGTCGGCGTTTGAGCTACGTTCCGATCCACGATTTTCTCGGTGGCGTCGAGCAGTTCCTTGAGCTCTGCCGCCGAGTAATGGGTTGTAATATCGCCGTTCGCATGACCTAACAGCAGCTTGCGGGTTTCCAGCGGTACACCAGCTCCCCGTAGCCTCCGGCCAAAGCTGTGACGGAGATTATGTACCCCGCGCGTGATTCCGGTTTCCACCGGCAGGCCAGCTTTCCGCCATGCCGTCTTCCACCCGGAATTATGAAGCCTGGCGATCGGATTCCCGCGATATGTGAAGACATATTCATCGTGAATTTTGCGCCGTGCCTCAATGACCCGTCCGGCGATGGCATTGAGCACAATCACCCGCTCGGTGCTGGTCTTGGTGTTGGTTTCGGGCAGAACGAAGACCGAAGTTTTCAGCTCTGGTACGTCCACTTCCCAATCCCAGCGGAGCTGGCAGATTTCCTGATCCCGGCATCCGGTGTTAACGGCAAACAGCGCCGCATCCGCCAGATGTTTGGGCAGAGCCCTAAACAGCCGTTCCTGCTCTGCCCATGACAGCGGGTAGCGCTTTGCCTGCCGCCCGATGAGGGAGAGCCTGCTCAGCCTGGGCGGGGCGTTCCCGCCTCGCTACGCCAGACCCGCGCCGCACGGTTGGTCGGGCACAAAGAATTGCTGGTGAATATTGCTATCAATGCGGTCTGTCCACTGGATGTCATTCTCAATACCTTAGCGTATCACCTCGCGAAATGCCCGGATTTGCGTATCCATTGCGCCCATGCAATTCAGATCTTTCGGTCTCGACGGTCGACGACGGCCAAATCAATTCGGTTAAACAGGCGATGTGCACCATGATGAGTAGCGGCCCAACAAATGTCGGGATGTACCATTGCGCCGTGAGATGGTTCGTAACACCAATGAATGGCGCGATAGAGAACGCAATCAATAAGTCGCTTGAGTCTATGAGCGTGCAGACCCACACCAGCCGTCGTGCCAAATGCCCGTTTCAATGTAAGCCAATAAACGCGAGTACCGCAAGGGCCGCCGTAAAAAAGTCCACGACCGCGGTAGGCACTGAGAATGCGGAAGAAAGCCCTGGCGACAGATTTGATATTAACAATCCTAACCCGAAGGCTCGAAACATCTGTGGGGCAATCCAGAGCGCCAGCCGACAAACGTTGTGACAACAGCCAGAGCACGTAGTACGCAACCAATGACCAGATCAGAAGAAACCATGAAAACTGAAGCATAAATACTGCAAGCGCCTCCATTTCCGTATCAACCCCATTGCGAGGCGGGGTGAGGAGCAGCTGGAAGCGAACAATCGGTCCGTAGGAAACGAACTCGATTCGGCAGTATGTAACGACGAGCCTTCGGCTAAATGGCGAAGTCTGAAGATCACGCTTTTCAATACGACGACCGACAGCGTGCATTAGTCATCGCTTCGACACTCAACAAAGTTGGATTGCTGCTTTCATCACCGGTGATAGAATTGCCAAATACACGTTATTCATTAGACTAATCAGAAAGCGAAGCCTTTAACCACGACAAAAACGTGTTCATTTTTCGCGTATTCCTTTGCTCTGGTATACAAAGAGCGGTTTACCCAGCGCCTTTGAGTTGAATTTTTTCTTGATAAGGTATTAATAGATTTCGCTTAACCATATCAGCTACCAGTGTGGAGCTTGCCAAAGCCGCCCCTTGGCCTGCGATGGCGGCTTGTAGTACGTTTTGTTCTTCTTCAAAGCGCACGATATTTGGATCGGTCAATTGG
>JAPUKZ010000513.1 GCA_027295405.1 Gammaproteobacteria bacterium | reverse complement strand
ATTTTTTAAAATATTTCTCAGCTTTTTCCTGGGTGTATTGCCGCTGCTGTGGGGGCCGGCGCAGGCCAGCGATGGGGATTTATGGCAGCGGGTGCAGTCCCAGCTCAGCCTCTACCGGCTGGAACATCGGCGCATTGACGCCGAACGCAGCTGGTATGAGAGAAACCCTGAATATATGCGCCGGGTCAGTGAACGCGCGGCGCCCTACTTGCACCACGTGGTGGAAGAGGTGGAAAGGCGTGGTATGCCCATGGAACTGGCACTGCTGCCCATCATGGAGAGCGCTTACGACCCCTTTGCATACTCCCACGGCCGCGCCGCCGGCATTTGGCAGATCATACCGGGAACGGGTCGCGACCTCGGGCTCACCCAGGACTGGTGGTATGACGGCCGGCGCGATGTCCGGGCCTCCACCGATGCCGCCCTGAACTACCTCGGCGACCTGTCTGAGGCCTTCGATGGTGACTGGCTCAAGGCGCTGGCCGCTTATAACGGTGGCAAGCGACGGCTGCAGAATGCTATTGCCGCCAATCGCAGCTCGGGCCGTGCTACCGATTTCTGGTCGTTGAAGTTGCCGGTGGAGACGCGTAATTATGTGCCGCGCCTGTTGGCCCTGTCCCAGGTTATTGCCGACCCGGATGCCCACGGCATTGTGTTGACCCCCGCCCCCGACCAGGCCTACTTCGGGGTGGTGGATACCGGCAGCCAGATTGACCTGGCCCAGGCCGCCAGCCTGGCCAACATCGACATAGAATCATTGTATATGCTGAACCCTGGTTTCAACCGCTGGGCCACCTCGCCGGAGGGACCCCATCAGTTGCTGCTACCGGTGGCCCGATTGGCGGACTTCAATGCCGGGCTTGCCGACCTCGATCCGACCCAGCGGGTGAAGTGGGTGCGCTACACCATTCGCAACGGCGATGCCATGTCACTGATCGCCCGCAAGTTCAACACCGAAGCGGGGGTAATTCGTGAGGTGAACGGGCTGCGCAGTAACAAGATACGCGCGGGCGCTACGCTGATGATCCCTACAGCCAGCGCCCCGCTCGAACTTTACGCCCTCAGCGTAGAGCAGCGCACCGCCAACAAACAGGAGCGCGGCACGGGCAACCGGCTGGACTACCGGGTCAAGCCTGGCGATTCCTTCTGGCTGATCGCCCGCCGCCATGGTGTAAGCACCCGCAAGTTGGCAGAATGGAACGGCCTGGCGGTGCGGGATTCGATTCATCCGGGCCAAAACCTGGTGATCTGGACGCCGCTGCCGGTGTCGGTGACTGCGCCACCGGTCTCCAGTCGTGATCCTGTGGTCAGGAAGCTGGGCTACCGGGTTCGCAACGGCGATTCACTGGCGCGCATTGCCGGCAAATTCAATATCAGCGTTGCTGACATCGTCGGCTGGAACCACAAACTACAGGGCAAAAAATACATACACCCGGGACAGGTTCTGACACTCTACGTCGATATCACCGGGAGTTGACCGCCGGTGCGCAAGGACTCAAGTGAAACGGTTCCCCTGAAATATGTTCGCACCCTGATCCGGGTGGCGGAAGAGCAGGGTTACGATATCAACCACATGGCGGGACGGCTGGATTTGCCCCGGGCCTTGTTCTCACGCCAGGCGGATCCCCTGGAAGAAATTCCGGCCGAACACTACAACAAGGTGTACGGGTTCGTGATGTCCATGCTGCAGGATGAATCCCTGGGTATCAGCATGAAACAGCCCACGCCCAGCGGCTCCTTCCGCATGCTGTCCTTGTACCTGATTCACTGCGCGAATCTGGAACAGGCTTTTATCCGGGCCCACGAATTCCAGTCGTTTTGCCGACAATTGGCGGGGGTGCCTCCCAGCCTGCGGCCAGCCTTGCAGTATCTCGAAGGGGACCGGGTACTGCATATTTTTCCTGACAGCGAGGAGTTCGCTGCCCAGGACAGTGAGCTGGCCTGGTACTCAATCGCCCACACCCTGGCCGTTTGGCGGCGCTTTTGCAGCTGGCTGATCGGCACTCACATCGATTTGTACGAAGTGCATATCCAGTTGGCTGAACCCGCAGACCCCAGCTACCTGAAGCGCATCTTTGATTGCCCGTTGTTGTTCGGGCAGGAATGCAACGGCCTGGTATTCGCATCAAAGTACCTGCGGGCACCCTTGTTGCACGATGAGGAATCATTGCGGCAATTCCTGCGCAGTGCCCCCTACCACCTGCTGGCCAATACCGAGGTGGACAGCGACGAGGGTATTGTCGCCCAGATGCGGCGGGTGGTCGGCCACGACCTGAGCCGGGAATTCCCCAGTGTGGTGGCTATGGCGGACTCCCTGCATATGTCGGTGCGTACCCTGCGCCGGCGACTGAAGGAGGTGGGGACCACCTACCAGGAGTTCAAGGACCAGACCCGCTGTGAGGCGGCCTCGCGACTGCTCAGTCGTCCGGAGTTGAAAGTTAATGCCGTGGCCGCCCTGCTCGGTTTCGATGAGCCCAGTGCATTTCACCGCTCTTTCAAGAAGTGGACGGGAGCGACCCCGGGAGAGTACCGTCTGTCGCTGCACACCTGATGAGACGGCATTTACCCTACGCCGGTCTGTTACAACGGCAGTTCACGAAGTTACAGCGCCTGGCGGGAAGCAACAAATTTATTCTGCGGCGGGCGGTGGCTCGCGCGACCATATAGGACTCAAGCACAAATACCCCGGGAGTGAGCCGTGAAATTTGTACTATCCACCTCTTTCAGCCAGGTTGCGCACCTGACAGCGATCGCACCGGTGGCGGATGACTGCGGTTGGGAAGCCATGTCGTTTTCCGACCATGTCGTGCACCCGCGCTCAATTTCTACACCCTACCCCTACACTGAGGATGGCAGTCGCCGTTGGCAGGCCTTTACCGACTGGCCCGATCCCTGGGTCATGATCGGTGCACTGGCGGCGCTTACCCAACGTCTGCGCTTTACCAACAATGTCTTCGTGTTACCCATGCGCAATCCCTATCTGGTGGCCAAGGCCATCAGCACCGCCGCAGTGATTTCCGACAACCGGGTGACGCCGGCACTGGGCGTGGGTTGGTCCAGCGATGAGTTCGCGCTGATGCAGCAGGATTTCCATACCCGGGGCAAACGGGTCGATGAAATGATCGAGGTCATGCGCTTGTTGTGGAGCGGTAAGTGGGTGGAGTACAGCGGGCAGTACTACCAGTTTGAGGCCATGGAAATGAATCCAGCCCCCAGCGCACCGATTCCGATCTGGGTGGGTGGCATTGCCGACCCGGCCATGCGCCGGGCCGCACGCCTGGCAGACGGTTGGGTGACAGACTTGCAGACTTCCGAAGAGATTATCCGGTCAATCGGGCAGATTCAGGAATGGCGACGTGAGTACGGTCGCGAGAGTGAGCCCTTCGAGGTGATGGCAACTCCCTCAGATGCCTTTGATATTGATGGCTACCGGCGTTTGGAAGACGCCGGCGTTACCCACATCCTGACCATGCCCTGGCCCTTCTACCACGGTGATACCCAGGATCTGGAGCTGAAACTCGACGGCGTCAAGCGTTATGCGGAAGACGTCGTCCAGAGAATGGCGTGAAAAACCGTCCCTACATCGAGGTAAATTCAAAAGAGATCGAGCCAGGTTCCGCGATGTGAGCGTCCGCACTGTGTTTTCTT
>JAPUKZ010000512.1 GCA_027295405.1 Gammaproteobacteria bacterium | reverse complement strand
CCAGTGCCCCTGGTTGGCACATTCACGTTACAGGCCGAGGGCGAGAAATTTGCCGAACTCGCCACGCACCTCAGTGGCAGCGCCAGCCTCAAAGCCGCCCCCGGTGCAGATCAATCTACGCCCGGACAGCGACGCGAGCTGGAAATGAACGTCAAGCGCATCGCCGACGGGGTCGAGGTAGACCTGGGCAAACTGATCTGGGGGGAGACCGATTTACAAGCCAGGGTGCGATATCACACCACCACACCGCCTAATTTTGAAATAGATGTCCGCGGCGGCTCCTTATCCCTCATTCCCTGGGAGAAATCCGAGCCGGACAAGGACAACCAGGGCACAAGGGAAGACCCCGGGGTACTGTCGAAAGTTGCCGAAACCAGCTCCAGTGTTTTTCGCCGGGTGCTGTCCGCGCCCAGCCGACTACTGAGCGGAGATGAGACCACCGCGCCCAGTGATCGCTACTTCAGTGACGAGCCGATGAACCTCTCGGCTTTGCACGAGTACGATTTTACAGTCAAAGGAGAACTGGCATCCGTACGCAGCATCATGGGAGAGGCCAAAAACCTGAAGTTTCACGCAAAAGTTGACGGCGGCAACCTCGACCTGGATGCCAGCATAGGCTCGGTCAACGGTGGCAGCATCGAAATAAAAATGGACTATGACACAAGTCTGACCACACCCGCCGGCAAGCTGACCTCTACGTTCAGGAACATCTACAGTACCCCGGCGCAGGTCAGCTACCCCCGCAGCGGATTCATCGATCTGACCAGCAGCGGTAGCAGCCAGGCGGAGTTGGCCGCCAACCTGGATGGTTTGGCCTACGCCGAATTCGGTAAGGGCGTCATGGATTACCGGGGTCTGGCGTTTCTAACCTCAGACATCGCTTCCGGGGTGTTCGGGGCACTGATACCGGGCGCTGAAAAGAAGAAGCCTGAAATCCGCTGCGGAGTGGTGCTGGGGCAATTCCAGCAGGGAATCGGCGTAACGCCCTACGGCTACGCGATTCGCACCCGGCGCGCCAACCTGATTGGTCGGGTAGACGTAGACTTGATTAAAGAGCGCATAGAGCTGCGGTTCGACTCGCGCAGTCGCAAGGGCACCGGTCTCTCCGTCGGCAACGTATTTTCCAACACGGTGCGCCTGCAAGGCCCACTTACCAATCCCAGCATTGTTCCGAATACCACCAGCTTGCTGTGGCGCGGCTGGGCGGCGGTGATGACCGCCGGTTTATCGGTGGTAGGTGAGAGCGTACTGAAACGTGCGCTGGTAGCCGATACGCCCTGCGAGAATATCCGCAGGGAGATCCAGAAGGGTATGTGTGGCGGTGATGAGCCGGTGACATCGCCCATGGTGTGCCCTCCTGCGCAGGGTTAACGACAGGGCTAGCGATAATAGGCCCGCATAATACGCAACAGGTAGATGGCACTGACAACAGAGAGAGCTGTCGACGACATAATTCCAAAGGAAAAGCCCGACAGTGCCCACACTCCCAGGCTCCAGATGCCCCACCACTTGAAAAGACCACGAATATCGGGGCCCGCCGCCTGGCGCGTGCTGTAGGGAAATTCCTTGCCGCTTACGGGAGTGCCGCAAGTCGGGCATTCGCCGGCGGTGGATAACACCGGCGACTCACATTCCATACAGCTGAGCACTTGTAGCCGTTTTTCCGGTGCCGGTGACGGTGCTGCCGCGCCGAAGGTTTCGCTCTCTTCATTCATGCCATTAAGTATAACGTCAGAAAATCCCGTGGCCAGACCGCAGCTAAGTCGCCCGTAGTACGCTGTCGGCCAAACCATTAAACAACGCGGATTCCGTCAGGTAAATGTCCTCCACCTGATCCCCCGCCAGGGCCCAGCCCTCGGCGTCCTGCGGATTCACCACCAGTTTCTGCAGGGTGGGAGAAAGACCATTCCACTGCGCTGCGGCCTGCACCGCCAGCGCTACCGATTCAAGTGACACCAGGTCCGGTCGCTGCTGCCGTGCCCAGTCCATGAACAGGGCGTAGTGATCGCGAAAGAAGCCTCCCCCGGTACCATACTTGATGATGGCGTTGTCGACATACTGGGCGTGGGCGCCGGCATCCTCACGCTGCGGCCAGGTTTGCATCTGCTGGTGAAAAGTTCGCAGGCCCTTGAGGCCCGCCTCGCACACACCCGATTCACCGGCAGCCACCGCCATCAGCTCACGCTGTGAAGTATCCATGCCCAACATCCGCTCGACGGTCATGCGCAGGGCAATCCCGCAGGCTTCCGGTAAACCGTGGCGTACCTCCGCGGAGGAAAACTTGCCCCACTGGTTACAGGTGCTGATGGCGTCAGCAGGGTTGCGGCTGCTGCGCAGCGCCCCCATGGAACAGGTTTCCGGGAACTCGTTGATGCGGTCGGCAATATAGACCTCTTCTTTCGCCTCATCGAAACCCAGCAAAATGAACCGGTGGGCCGGGAAATGCACTTTGAATTCCCGGTAATCAAGATAGAAAATATCGCCGGAGAGCATGGTGGGCCGCCCCGCCAGAATTTCCTCTTTCACTTCCTCCCAGGCGAGGTCATCGTCGGGCTGCATCTGCTCCGCATAATCCAGCCCCAGGGTAAGGGCGAGGTCTGCCTCCATGGTCGAACCCCGGCCAAACAGCATAAAGGGGGGCGTCGCATTGCTATAGCTGAAGAAAACCGAGTCGAGTCCGGCCCCCAGGCCAAAGACCACCCCTTCCTCCAGCTCCAGACCACAGTAGTGATACAGCAGGTTGCGCATGGCGCCGCTGCCACAATGGCCCGCCGGTACGATGCGGAAATTTTCAATCATGGTGCGCATGGTGTTACTCCGCTACGGCTTCTACAGCCGCCCATACACGGAGTAAATTTCCACCCAGCACCAGGCCTACATCTGCGTCGGAATAGCCGCGGCGCAATAGTTCTGCGACCAGGTTGGGATACTGCGAGACATCTTTCAATCCCACCGGCAGGCTGTCGCCGACGCCGTCGAAATCTGAGCCGATACCTACGTGTTTCACTCCCACCAACTTAACGACATGATCAAAATGGTCTGCGACCTCCGAGACAGTGGCGTAGGGGTACGGGTGCTTGCTGCGATAATCCTTCTCAAACTGCAGCAGCCCCGGGTCACCCCGTTTCAGACCGCGTTGTTTAGCGTACGCCGTCGATGCGGGTTTATAGTGCTTGCGGTATTCATTGGCTGCCCGGGTGATAAAACTGGAACCGAAGTTGATCATGATCACGCCGCCATTGGCGGCGAGCGCCTCGATCATCTTGTCTTCCATATCGCGCTCAAACTCTCCCACAAAGTAACGCGCGGAGGAATGCGAGGCGATGACAGGGGCCCTGCTCAACTCCAACACCTCGTAGGCTGCCTGGTCCGAGAGATGGGAAATATCCACCATCATGCCCAGGTCGTTCATGGTATCGACCACCTCGACTCCGAAGGGACTCAAGCCCTGCCACAGCTTGACCTTGTCGTAGGAGGAGTCACTGATGTGGTTGGACAGGCTGTGGGCCAGGGTGATGTAGCGCACCCCGCGCTGGTAGAAATGCCTGAGCTTGTCGAGATCACCCTGGATGGGCGCACCATTTTCCATACCCAGGGCAAGCGCGATCTTTCCGTCCCGAATTTGAGCCTTCACCTGCCCGGTAGAGGTGGCTATGGCAAATTTATCCGGGGCGCGCTGGACTATGGCTTCCACCTGATCGATCAGGTTATTGGCGAGGCGGTAGGCACTGCCGTCCGTCTCGCTGCTCGCCGGTGTGTAAATCGACATGAAAGGGACATTCAAGCCACCGGCGACGGCCCGCGGGTAATCAAACTCCCCCTTCGCGGTCGCCTGTGTGACGTCTTCCCAGACCGCGTGGATGCGGTAAGGTACGTCGATGTGGGTATCCACTATGGGATATTTTTTCACCAGCTTCACAGCTTGCTTGTCAAATTTGTCCGCCGCCAGTGTTGCCAAGGGCAGCAGCATCAGCCCACTGAGTAAGCCAATAATCCATTTATTCATACTATGTTCCTTTAACTGAGCGCAGGCAGGACTTGCTCCGCGTACAAGCTGAGGCTGTGCCAGGCCCGCTCCAGCGGCATCCCCCCAACGAGAGGATGCATGGTAGCAAAGAAATCCGGCTTCGCCCTGTGTCGGTGGATACATTCTTCCGGGGTAATGATTTCGTAGTGCCCGGACTCCCGTAATGCCTGCAGACTGTCGCTGGTCATTTCCAGGGGCCGCTGTAATCCCGGTTCAGCCCAGCTGCTATATTCCCTGGCTTCACAGAGGAAAAACTCGCCGAGTTCGTTCCAGGCCTGCTCCGGTCTCTCGTCCAGGAACAGTACTGAAAAGTCCGCCGGTGGCGCGTAGACAAAGCCCCCCTCGATCCCGCATTTTTCCAGCTCGGCGTAGTAGGTCGATTCCAATTCTGTATTGGCTATAGGGGGCGCGAAGGGCAGGCCCCGGCGCGCGGCACGTCGGGCCGCCATCTTGCTCATACCGCCGACCAGCAACTGGGGATGGGGCCGGGTATAGGGTTTGGGTGTCACCTGGATCCTGCGACCGCGATATTCGAAGGCCTCGTCGCCCCAGGCCGCCAGCAGTGTATCCAGCACGTGGTCCATC
>JAPUKZ010000511.1 GCA_027295405.1 Gammaproteobacteria bacterium | reverse complement strand
GAGGTTCTGGGGTATGATGTTTCGGATGATCAGGCCATCCGACAGGCCGTTTTTGAACTTGATGCCCTGCCGTGGAAATCCTGGCTGCAACCGTTCAATATAGTTTCATTGGGGGACGCTCAACATTTCGATATACGCGTGCGGCCAGATGAATTATCCAGCCCTTTTAACTGGCGAGTCACCACCGAGGCAGGCGAACAAACCGGAGGCACGCTAATCCCTGCGGAATTGCCGGAAATAGGCGAATACTATATAGACGGTGTTCGCTATTGCGCCCATCGCCAGACCTTGGCCGACCTGCCAATGGGTTATCACCAGATAGAACTATCGAATCAGCGCGAACGGGTACGGGTTACTTTAGCGGTTGCGCCCCAGCGCTGTTTTGAAGGGAACAATGATAGCCTTAAGCCAAATGTTGAAAGCCTCTCCCAAAACACTGAAAGCCATGAGCGCTTGTGGGGCGTTAGTTGCCAGTTGTACACGCTTAGATCCCGGCGCAATTGGGGTATCGGCGACTTCACTGATTTAGAGGAGCTGATTGAGTTCAGTGCCGCTGCAGGAATGGATTTAGTGGGTCTTAACCCATTGCATGCTCCCCATATGGAGGGGGCAGATATTGCCAGTCCCTACAGTCCCTCTGACCGTCGCTTTCTTAACCCCTTGTATATTGATCCGGAGCGAGTTCAGGAGTTTGGCGACAGTGACAAAGTCAGCACACTGGTTAAAAATCGAGTTTTCAAGCGGAAACTGGCTGGGTTGAGGGCGTCCAGGCTTGTTGATTATGACGGTGTGACTGCACTCAAATACTGGGTGTTTGAAGAAATCTTTCGGGTTTTTCGTCATCGTCATTTGCAGCAGGGTTCAACCCGGGCGAAGAGCTTTCACAATTTTGTACGACAGTACGGAGAGCCCCTGCAGGCGTTTTCCCAGCATGAATCCGAGCACAGCGGCTTGTTGGTTCACTGCGCCAAAGATCCTCGCTTTCACCAGTACCTGCAATGGATCGCCGGCGAGCAGCTAGAGCAGTGTCAGGCATTGGCTTTAGCACAGGGTATGAAAGTCGGTTTGATGCGTGATTTGGCGGTAGGCGCTGTTAGAGGTGGTGCTGAAGTCGAAGGCAAACAGACGTTATTTTGTGATGGCGCAACGATTGGCGCACCGCCAGATGCCTTTGCACAGGAGGGGCAAAACTGGAATCTGCCCGCGCTGGATCCCATCGCTTTACGGCAGGATAATTACCGTCACTTTATTCAATTGTTGCAGGCAAATATGTCCCACTGTGGCGCGCTCAGAATTGACCATGTGATGGGATTGCTGCGTTTGTGGTGGTGCTTGCCCAATGTCCCCGGTGGCGCGTATGTATACTATCCATTGGAAGATTTGCTGGCGATACTGCGGCTTGAAAGTCACCGTAAGCAATGTGTGGTCATCGGTGAGGATATGGGTGTAGTACCCGATGATCTCCGCTCCAGAATGGCGGCGACGGCAGTGTACAGCAATAAGGTCTTCTATTTTGAAAGAACGCCCGATCAACAATTCAAGCGGCCACAGGATCATCAGGTGGACGCGCTGTTGATGGTGACGAATCACGATGTCTCCACACTCGCGGGCTGGTGGAATGGCACTGACCTGCAATTGCGGAGCGACTGTGGCCTGCTGGATAAAGAGCAGGAACTGCCGGGCCTCCTGGGGCAGCGCCAGGAAGACAAAGCCAGGTTGCTGGCCTGGCTCCAATCGCAGCAGTTGCTTCCCGCAAACCGGGTCAGCGGTTTGGCCGATACCGGGAAGCCTTTCGACATTACTTTGTGCGCTGCCATTCTTAATGCCAATGCGCGCAGCCGATCAAGAATGATGTTATTCCAGTTGGACGATTTGCAATTACTTGAGGAGCCGGTGAATATTCCGGGCAGCTATCGGGAATACCCGAATTGGCGCAGAAAGCAGAGGGTGGAGACCAAAGCCCTGTTTGAAGACCCGAACATCCAGGCGCTGTTGGCATCTACCTACCAGGAAAGAAAGCAATGCAAAACCGGCTAGAGAGCTTGCTGAACAGGCGACAAATTGATGCTCTTCTGGCTGCTCGCCATGATGATGTTTTCTCTGTATTGGGTATGCATGAGCACTCCGGGGGTCACGGCCTGATAGCCAGGGCATTATTGCCGGGCGCCAGCGCCGTCGATGTGATTGCCAACAAAGATAATAAAAAGGTAGCGTCGCTTGAACTGATTGATGAAGCCGGGCTTTTCGAAGGATCTTTGGGGCGTCGTCGCAAGCCTTTCAGCTACCGCCTCAGGATACGCTATGGCGATGACCTTGTAGAGCGGGAAGACCCCTATCGATTCTCTTCATTATTGAAAGATGACGACCTCTATTTGTTCGGCGAAGGTACGCAGGAAAAGGTCTATCAATGGATGGGAGCCCATGGCCGCCAGGTGGAAGGTGTAGACGGCACGCTGTTTGTAGTGTGGGCGCCTGGTGCGGAGCGGGTATCGGTGGTGGGTGAATTCAATGCCTGGGATGGCCGCCGCCATTGTATGCGCAAACATCCCGCCTCGGGAATCTGGGAGATATTTATTCCAGCTGTCGGGGAGGGGCTGACCTACAAGTATGAAATTGTCGCCAGTGGCGGTGAAGTTTTACCCCTGAAAGCTGATCCCTACGCCTTTGCCATGCAGCACCCGCCTGAAACTGCTTCGAAAACCGTCAGTGCTCAGTCATACGTCTGGCAGGATGAGCAGTGGATGTCCAGCCGCGCCTCATCATCCAATCTCTACCACGGGCCGGTTTCAATTTACGAGGTGCACCTTGGTTCCTGGCGGCGCATCCCGGAGCGAAGTGAGGGCTTCCTGACGTATCGCGAACTGGCCGCGCAGCTAGTACCCTACGCGGTCGATATGGGTTTTACTCATATCCAGTTAATGCCGGTTTCAGAGTACCCCTTTGGCGGTTCCTGGGGGTATCAACCTGTCGGCCTGTATGCGCCCACCAGTCGCTTTGGTTCGCCGGACGATTTCAGGTTTTTTGTCGATAGTTGCCACAAGCAGGGCATTGGTGTGTTGTTGGACTGGGTGCCGGGGCATTTTCCCACCGATGAACACGGTATCGGGCGTTTCGACGGCAGCTGCCTGTATGAACACGAAGATGTTCGTAAAGGCTTCCATCCGGACTGGAATACGCTGATTTATGACTATGGCCGCGGTGAAGTTGTCAGCTACCTGTTGAGCAATGCGATTTACTGGTTGGATCAGTTCCATATCGATGGGCTGAGAGTCGATGCGGTGGCCTCTATGTTGTATCTTGACTACAGCCGGGAAGAGGGCGAGTGGCTGCCCAATGTTCAAGGCGGTCGGGAAAATCTGGAAGCGGTCGAATTGCTCCAAAAGGTTAATAGCCGCGTTTACCTCAACAATCCGGGCGCGATGATGGTGGCCGAGGAGTCCACCACGTGGCCGGGCGTATCGCGGGCGGTGGATGAGGGCGGCCTGGGGTTCGGTTTCAAGTGGAATATGGGGTGGATGAACGACACCTTGCGTTACATGGAACGGGATCCGATTCACCGGCAACACCACCACGGCGAAATGACCTTTGGATTGGTCTACGGCTTTAGTGAGAATTTTGTACTACCGCTCAGCCATGATGAAGTTGTACACGGCAAGGGTTCCCTGTTGAACAAAATGCCGGGAGATGACTGGCAGAAATTTGCCAATTTGCGAGCTTATCTCGGTTTTATGTGGACACATCCCGGCAAGAAGTTGCTGTTTATGGGCGGTGAATTCGCCCAGGTCCGGGAGTGGAATCATGACCTGAGCCTGGATTGGCAACTGCTGGAGGACGCCGGGCACCAGGGTGTGCAAAATCTGGTCAGGGATTTAAATAAACTTTACCGCGAGCTACCCGCACTGCATCAACTGGATTGTGACAGTAAGGGTTTTGAGTGGGTACAAGCGGACAACCAGCGACAATCGATTTTGGTTTACCTACGCAAGGGCCTGGCGGATACACCACCGGTTCTGGTAGTCGTAAATCTGACACCCACTAGCTACCCGGATTACCGGCTGGGTGTGCCGCGGCAGGGCCATTATCGCGAATGCCTGAATACCGACAGTGAGCATTACGGCGGCAGCAATATGGGCAACGTTGGCCGCTTGCAAGCGCGGGCGAAACCCCTGGGCGGGCAAGCTTTCCAGCTTTCCTTATGCGTTCCTCCACTGGCGACACTAATCTTTGAATGGCAGGCGGGTTGAGAGTGGAAACTCGTTTGTTATCAGGTAATTGCCACAGCCTGGGAGCCCACTGGGACGGCGAGGGGGTAAACTTTGCCTTGTTTTCGGCCCATGCTGAAAGAGTAGAGCTGTGCCTGTTTGATCCCGCGGGCCAGGCCGAGAGCGGCCGCTATGTGTTGCCGGAGCAGACCCAGGATATCTGGCATGGTTATATGCCCGGACTGGCGCCGGGTGCGGTCTATGGATATCGGGTGTATGGTCCTTATGACCCTCAGGCTGGTCATCGCTTTAACCATCACAAACTGTTGCTTGATCCCTATGCCCGCCAGCTGACCGGGGAGTTCACCTGGACAGACGCGCATTTTGCGTATTGCCTGCAAGACCCAGCCGAAGACTTGTCCTTTGATACACGGGATAACGCCACTTTTATGCCCAAATGTGTGGTAACAGCAGCGATCTCCCCGGCGAGCACGCTGCCATCCAGGCCGAATATTCCCTGGAGCCAGACTATAATTTATGAAACCCATGTACGCGGCTTTACCCTGCGACATCCCGATGTCCCGGAATTGCAACGGGGTACTTTTGCGGGGCTGGGCCAGGCAAAAATAATTGCCTACCTGAAGGCCCTGGGGGTTACCAGCATCGAACTGCTGCCGGCACAGGCGTTTATTGATGAGCACTTCCTGTATGAGAAAGGCCTGCGGAACTATTGGGGGTATAACAGCACCAGTTTCTTTGCGCCCCATAGCTCTTATCTGAGTGGAGATGATGCAACTGAATTCAGGCGTTTGGTTGATTGCTATCATGCAGCCGGTCTCGAAGTTCTTATGGATGTGGTATACAACCACACGGCTGA
>JAPUKZ010000510.1 GCA_027295405.1 Gammaproteobacteria bacterium | reverse complement strand
TGGAAGAAGCGCTTGTCCTGTACGAAACGCATTTTCCGGAGCTCTTGAGATCCTCACCAGGCACATTCAACCGCAACAACTTCAAGGCCGCCATTGATCTCGCCCACCTGCTGAAGAGCATGGGCCGCCAAGCCGACGCTGAGCAACTGCTCGGCGGCGCATGGTCATACATCCAGGGCATTCCGCGTCTTGGGGAAGCTGGATCGTGGGTAGATGATGTCCGCATCCACACCCTGCGTGGTGAAACGGAACTGGCGCTCACAGCCCTGAGCAAAGCCGTGCAGGCTGGCTGGCGACACTACTGGCGCTACTACCTCGAGCACGATCCCATACTTGAACCGCTGCGCGGGGAACCCCGCTTCCAGGCTGTGGTTGACGATATTCACAGTGACATGGCCGAACAGCTTGAGCGTGTCAACAGCAAGTCATACGATTTTGGTCTCTGCAACGACTGACCATGGAGGAGATTCGATGGCACTGTGCAATTCCGAAATGACCGATGAGACTTGCTTGACCACTGGCGGCTGCCTTTGCGGCGCGGTGCGCTATAAAGTAAGCGGCCCATTGCGCGATGTGGTCAACTGCCCCTGCAGTATGTGCCAGCGTCTGCACGGCAACTTCGGTCCGCTTCTGTCAAGGATTAACAGATTGGGTGATTGGGGGCATTGCATGAGTCCGCTCCGGCGGGCGAATCATATTATTTCTCCAGGCGGGCAATAAGGCTCGAAGTGTCCCAGCGGCGGCCACCGAGATCTTCGACTTCAGCGTAAAATCCATCGACGAGCTCTGTCATCTCGAGATTGGCGCCGTTCCCAGCCGCTACCTCCAGCGCGATCTTCAGGTCCTTGCGCATCCATTCGACGGCGAAACCAAACTCGAATTCATCAGCGACCATGGTCTGCCAGCGATTTTCCATCTGCCATGATTGCGCCGCACCTTTAGAGATCGCGCCGATGACTTTCGCAGCATCGAGACCGGCGCGCTTCGCGAAATGCAAGCCCTCCGACAGTCCCTGCACGACGCCCGCGATACAGATCTGGTTAACCATCTTCGCCAGTTGCCCGGAGCCGACCGGGCCGATCAACGAGATTGCTTTCGCGTATGCTTCCATGACCGGCTCCGCTCGCGCAAAGACGTCGTCGTCGCCCCCAACCATGATCGTGAGCTGGCCACTTTCGGCGCCAGCCTGCCCACCCGAGAGCGGTGCGTCGAGGAAGCCGACATTCTTGCCGCGCAGCGCGTCGCTGACTTCGCGCGCAACGACGGCTGAAGCAGTCGTGTGATCGACGATGATGCCGCCGTCCGGTATTCCCTGCAGGATGCCGTTGTCTTCCAGTATGACCTGGCGGACGTCGTTATCGTTGCCGACGCAGGAAAAAACGATCTCGGCGTTCTTCGCCGCAGCGGCCGGAGTGTCTGCGCAGTTGCCACAGTATTTCTCACGCCACTCATAAGCTTTAGCTATCGTACGATTGAATACCGTGACTTCATGGCCGGCAGTCTTAAGGTATCCGGCCATTGGGAAGCCCATGACGCCCAAGCCGACAAACGCGATTCGCATAATTGATCCGTTCTCAATAGTGGACATTCATCATTATAAGGTTGAATGACCGCTTCGGGTGATTCCAACATATCGTCAACCGATCAAGCGCATCGTAGAAAGCCTTGATGGGCACCCTTTCGTTGAGACCCTGGGCATACATCTCATCCGGATTCATAAACAAGCCACTCACCGCCCAGGTAGGAATTCCAGCCTTACGAAAGTGCATACCATCGGCCCCGAATACGGAGTTCTTCAACAGAATGGGCCAAGAGCAGTTGTTCAATAACTGTGCGCTTGGGGGAAAAGGGCTTTTATTCTTCTATACTCTAGGTCAAATGCGCTCCAAACCCGTGCAGGACTCACTTTAATTTTGTCGGTAGACCAAAAGACAATATAATAGGATGAAGAGATTGGTTTTTTCTGCGTTTCCTGTCCGCCTTTGTGCAGTATGTGCCCTTATCAGTTGGCACTATATTGTTTTCCAATTGTCTGCTCGTATTGAACTTACCAGGTATTTTCTGTAAGCCGCTTATTCAATGGGTACCAAGATGAAAAAACTGCTTGCCATTCTGGTTTTACTGGCACTGCTTCCGTCCAGCGTAGTGGCTGATTTTTCCCGCTCACAAGCAGTACTGCACCCCCGGTTTCCCGGTACCGGCCCATTTATTATCGAAATCAGTGGTATATGGCCCACCGATTGCCACCCTGGGGAGCAAAAACCGGTAATCGAGTCTTTTGACGGCCATGCCGTGGAAATTGGCTTTGAAATCATTGTTGTGCACGTTACCTGCAATGCCAGTGATACCCGTTATCGGGCCCTGGTGGACATGAGCGAAGTGGTCCGCACAAGCAAGCCGCTCGGCGATATGCTGGATGTCCGGGTCAGCTTCGGGGAGAACATCCTGGAGCAGGTGTTGGAACTGGTCTGCCCGCAAGACAGGGACTGTGCAAGCCTTCCCGGGGATCAGCAACGGCCGGAACCGGGTCTTTATTTCACCCCGGGCCTGGCAAACCAGGGACTGCTGGTGGCACGGCAGAACGCCGCCATGGCGATTTTTCCGCTGGTTTACGATGAATCCGGCAGAAGTGAATGGTTGTTTACCGGCAACCGCATGGTAGAAGACAGCTTTTTTACCGAGGTTTTACGCTTCAGCGGCGGTGATTGTTTTGGCTGCGAGCCCACTGACACAAAGCCGGAAATGACTGCCATAGGCCATCTCAGTGTGCTGGTTGACCGCCCGGGAGTGCTGCAGGTAAAGGTTAACGATGGCCTGTTTACGGCCTATCAAAGACTGGTGTTTGGCTACCATGCGTTCCAGGTGGGCCCGGCCAGTGAGCAAACCTTAATCGATCTTGAAGGGCGCTGGGGCATCAGCGAAAACCACGGCACCAACCCGCCGCTGGGCGATCTCACTGAGTTCTTCCCGGGCGCTTTCGACATCAAGTTTGAAGATAGTAGTGTCCCTACTGATAATGTCATACCGCCCGTCGGGCAGGTGAGTTACCTGGTCACCACCCTCACCGGCGAGACACTGGGCCAATTGGTGTGCAAGGGACAAACTGGTTTTGATGGCACCACCAATGTCTGTGAGTTCATCGACCCTACCGATGCAGCAGAACCCTTGTTCCTGTTTTACCAGGATGGGCCATCCAGCCTCTCCATTGAATTTGGACGTCCCCTGATTGCCGTTGGCATTGCTCCCGGGGGTAAGGCGGTTCGCTTGAACTGATTGGGTGTCCTGTAGAATAGAAAACTGCTGTCCTGCCACAGGAACCATATTGGTGCCGGCAGGGGCATACCGTCGCTGCGCATTGTGGTTAGCCAGGCAATCTTCTCCTCATGAAGTAGCCTTTCGAGCTCCGGTTTGACTTCCACAGCCATGGTGAGTCCCTCGATGTCGCGCTATTGACTACCGCGCGAGCGGTTTAGTCCATGGTTTGTTAGCAGCTATAGCCCACTGTCAGGTTTGAATTTCCACTTCTACCCTGCGATTTCAACCGGTCGATGCAACACATTGGTTAAATCGTTCAGCCGATATTTCAACGCCGCTAATAGCAGCCTCGGCCAATTGCGGTCATCGAGCAGTTCGGT
>JAPUKZ010000051.1 GCA_027295405.1 Gammaproteobacteria bacterium | reverse complement strand
GCAGTGAGTCGGTAACCAGTACCTTATTCGCCCACTGGGTTAGCGCGGTGGGCAGCGCTGCTGGCGGTAGGGGGATGATGCGATCAAAGTCCCAGCGCGGTGTAAACAGGTACAGTCCGGCAGTGCGGCCATCCCGTGATTGCATGATGGCCCACCAGCGTTCATTCATGTAAAGCAGGTCGGCGGGGAAAATATGGCCGGTTTGGCTGGCCCCATCCACGCTCAGGGCGACCTGGTCCAGTCGCAGGCCAAAGTCGCGTTCATCCGGCTTGAGGATGGTAACCGAATCTGAGCCCGCCTGGGTCAAATAGAGAATGCCTTCCTGGAATCTCAGGTGCAGGGGGGCGCTGAGTTCCAGCGGTTTACTGGCCAATACCTGACCGGAGGCATCAAGTTTCTGCAGCTGGTCAGCGCCGGCGTCAGCCAGGTAAATCTCGTTGTTGCGGCGATCCACAAAAAAGTCCGCGGGGCCAATACCACTGGCAAGGGTGCTGCAGTGGCGCTTCTTCAGGGCACAGCGCAGCAGGCTGTTGCCTGCCTGCAGTTCTTGTCCGAGCAGCCCAGCCAGCCAGTCGGGGAGGCCGGCGGTTGGTAACGCCTGCAATATGACCAGATCGCCATTGCTGAAAAAATCGAAGCCCAGCGCTGACTGAACATCAATATCCGCAAGTGGAACTCGATAGGTGGAAAGACCGGCACGGTCGTGCAATAGCAATTGATCGCCGCTTTGAATTACCGGCTGCTGGCGTGGGTCAACCGCAACCAGGCCCAGTCCCTGGGCGGTTTCCACCTGGCTCTGGCTCCAGAATCTGGCCCCGACCAGGATAAAGGCCAGCAGCGCAATGGCGGCGGCGATCATCGGTGCTTTGGTCAGAACCGCGCTGGACTCTGCGCCCTTTGCGGCGCGCATACTGTGATCTGATTGCCGCAGGTCGAACATATTGGGTGCACCCGGCTGGCGCTTGCGCCGGGTTGCCGGTGCAGCGCTTGCTGCCTGCTCAGGCGCGCTTGCCGTTTCTACTTCGGCAGTCACCGGCGGATCTGCTGGGGCTTCCACTACCGGTTCGATTTTTTCAATATGGGTGACGACGCCGATCTGTCGGAGCGCCACGAAAAACCTGGCGGCGTCGTCTTTGACCAGATTGCGACGCAGGATAATTTCCTGGCCGGTAAAGAAGGCCTCGACCCGCTTTGGATTGTCGATATAGAACTCGCGCGCGAACAGTTTTTTGACCTGGGCTGGATCACGGCCCGGCAGTATCTCTCCTTGAAACTTCAGATTGAATTTGTCCAACCCCAGCGTGTCCTCCCAGAATCTCTCCGGGTGCTTTTTGTTTGAGCCAACTTACCCCTGTTGGCGCCAGTTTGCCAGCGCCGGGCGACCCTTCGGCAGGCGCCCCTGCTGTCAAGCGTCTACCACGGAGAAGCCCAGCCCCGCATTGTTCTGCAGTCTCTGAATCAGGCGCTCGCCCATGGCCGAGGCGGGGGTCCAGAAGCCACCGCCGCCACTGAGTTCATCGCGGGCCAGGCAGACGGCGCTTTCACCCAGCATTTTGGCTGTGGAGCCGTAGCCCGGATCCCGGTCCCCGGTGACCCGAACCCGCATGTCCCGGTCGCGGTCCTGGGGATGCTTACCATGCAGCAGTATGTCGTAGTAACCGTTTTCTCTCTGTTTTTGGCTGGGCCCTTCGCCAGGAGCTGGCAGGAAACGCCTGGCCAGAGCCCGCAAGGGTGCGACTAGCAGTGCCCCAGTGCCGGCCGCCATCGCCAGTGCGGCGAGTTTGCTTTTCAAAGCACCCTGTCCGGCAGGTGCGAGTACAGCCTCGTCATAGGCGAATTCCTCCCCGTAGCGGAAATGCAGCAAGGCATTGCTGCGCCTGACCACCCGGGTGTTGATTGCCGCCATCACAAAAGGCAGGGTCCAGCGGTCAAAGTCCGCATCGAATTCAGCGCCGCTTTGATCGGGGCCGTCTCTGCCTTTTGCCGCATCACTGGGATTTAGAGCGTAGGGATCGGCTATCAGCTTGCGCAGGGCAGGATCTTTATCAGCCTGCTCCAGCATATTGATCATGCTGGCGATAGTGCCGCCACTCATGCTGCCGCGGAAGTTCACGACCCGGTACTTGATGTGTTGCGCCGCGACTCCGTGGCGCTCCTGCATCGCCTGCTGCAGAAACAAGACGCCCAGGTCGGACGGAATACTGTCGAAGCCGCAGCTGTGGACGATACGAGCGCCGCTGGCTGCTGCGGCTGGCTGGTAGCGATCTATCATTTCCCGCATCCAGTGAACTTCCCCGGCGAGATCGCAATAGTGGGTGCCGTGGCGGGCGCAGGCTTCCACCACCTTGCTGCCATACAGGGCGTATGGCCCCACGGTGGTACAGATAACCCGAGTTTTCTGCGCAAGCTCTGCCAGGGCATCCGCATCGTCGCTGTCGGCGACCAGCAGGGGAATTTCCTGCTCGGGTTCATAGCCCTGCAGTTCCAGGCGTACCGATTCCAGTTTGGCACGGTTGCGACCCGCCATGGCCCAACGCAGATCATCGTTTGCGCCATACCGCCCCAACAAATACTCGGCGACCAGACGTCCGGTAAAGCCGCTCGCGCCGAGCAGAATGATGTCCAGTTCGCGCTCAGCCTGGGTCATGTCTTCTCTCTCCGGCGATGGCTAGTGAATGCCATGCATCAGTTTTCTCAGAAACGGTGAGGCCACGAGAACCACTGCGCCCGCACCCAGGCCGACCCACATCAGATCTTGAAACAAGCTGGTGTAGTTGGCCAGGGCCGCGCTGACTGAGGCTACTTCGCCGGCGACGGTGTCAACGGCGGCCAGCTTGGCAAGCTGGGCCGCGATAAACTCTGAATAAGCGGTGGCAAGGAACCAGGCTCCCATCATCACGCCCACCACCCGTGGTACTGCAAGTTTGGTCACCGCCGACAGGCCCACCGGGGACAGGCACAGTTCTCCCGAGGTGTGCAGCATATAGGCCAGTACCATCCAGATGGCAGCGACCTTGCCACTGGCATCCGGCATGGAGGCGCCCAGTACCAGGGCACCGAAGCCGAGGCCTGCCTGGGCGATGCCGAGGGCAAACTTCACCGGTGTGGAGGGTTCTAGATTGGCCCGAGCCAGACGGGTCCACATCCAGGCGAAACCTGGTGCTAACAGGAAGATGAACAGCGCATTCATTGAGCCGTACTGGGCAGCGGTCAACTCCACGCCCAGCAACTCGCGGTCCATGACCCGGTCGGCGAACAGGGTCATGGAGGCGGCGCTCTGCTCAAACAAAGCCCAGAACACCACCGTGGACATGGTCAGCACCATCAGCACGATCATACGTTCCCGCTCGACCTTGTTGCACTGGGTAGTCAGGAACCAGGTTAGTCCAGCGAGTACTGCGAGAGACATGATATTCAGCGTGGCCTCGACTACGGCGTGAAACTGCAGCATCTGCCAGACGGCAAATACAGCCACGATAGCGCTTAGGTAGATCACCATTTCCCGGTTGATACCAGCGAATACCTTTTCCACCAGTAGCGCGGGGTTGTTGGGTTCGGCGTGGCCCTGCAGGTATTTCTGGCCCCACAGGAACGTAGCCAGGCCAAACAGCATGCCGATGCCCGCCGCGCCAAATCCGTAGGCCCAGCCAAAGGTTTCACCCAGGTACCCGCAAAACAGCGCCGCGCCGAACGCGCCGATATTGATTCCCATATAGAAAATGGTGAAACCGGCATCACGGCGGGGATCGTTTTCCTCATACAAGCGACCGACAATGGTGGATATGTTGGGCTTGAGAAAACCCACGCCGATCACGATCAGCGCCAGGGAAAAGTAAAACACCTGCTGGGCGCCGGTATCCCGCACCACCGCGCCATTTACCATCGACGCCTGCTCGCCCTCCACCGCCATACCCAGGTGCCCCAGCACCAGCAGGGAGCCGCCGAATACCACTGCCTTGCGCATCCCCAGGTAACGGTCGGCCAGCAAGCCGCCGATCACGGGCATGGCATAGACCATGGCCGCGTAGCCACCCAGTACATCCAGGGCCATCCTATCGGTGAACAGGTGGTACTTGGTGAGATACAGCAGTAGCAAAAACTTCATGCCGTAGAATGAGAAGCGCTCCCACATTTCGGTGGCGAAACAGATAAATAGCCCGGCTGGATGACCCAGTATGGTGGAATCCGGGAAGGTTGCGGTGGCAGTCGTCATCTTCAGGCCCTTATTTGTTATCTTTTATTGAGGGAGAGTAAACTCTGTACCTCCCATGGGCAATCATCGTTCATAACAATAAACAGGGAGATCGACAATGGGCCGTCTTACTGTGCTCGGCTGTGTATTCATTATGCTGGCAGCTTGCGGCGAACAAAAGCCCCCGGCGGCAACTTCCGGCCCCGCTGGCGAAGGGGACAGCCGACGCGCCCGGATTGAAGCTGAGCTGCACCAGCACATTGCGGTGCTGGCTTCCGACGAGTTTGAAGGGCGCGCCCCGGCCACACCCGGTGAAGAAAAAACCGTCGCCTACCTGCAGCGCGAGTTTGCCGCCCTGGGTCTGCAACCCGGGAACGGCGATTCCTGGTTCCAGGAAGTACCGGTGACCTCTGTGACTGTTGATCCGAGCGTGACCTTGCAGTTGCGTGGCGATGATTACTCACGCGACCTGGTCTTCGCCACGGAAATGGCAGTCTCAACACCCCAGCAACTGGAGTCGGTTACCGTTGAGAATTCGGACATGGTATTTGTCGGTTACGGTATCGTCGCGCCGGAACGGGGCTGGAATGACTACGCCGGCATCAATGTCACCGACAAGACCGTGGTGATGCTGGTCAACGACCCCGGCTATACCAGCCAGGATCCGGCGCTTTTCAATGGCAATACCATGACCTACTACGGACGCTGGAGTTACAAGTATGAAGAGGCCGCACGCCAGGGCGCGGCCGCTGCCCTGATCGTGCATGAAACCGGTGCTGCCGGCTACCCCTGGGAAGTGGTGTCGGTGGGCAGAAAGGGGCCGCAGATAGGCTTGACCGCGGCGGACAAGAATATCGATCGCGTGGAAGTGGAAGGCTGGCTGCCACTGCCGGTGGCGGAGCAGGTGTTTGCGGCGGCGGGGCTGGACTACCAGACCCTCAAGGCGGCAGCCACCCGGCCGGGATTTAAAGCCGTGGTCATGGGCGGTCTGGCACTCTCAGCAACCCTGAGTAATTCCGTCAGTCATGCCCTCAGTCACAATGTGGTGGCCCGGATTCCTGGCACACGCTATCCCGACGAGCTCATTGTGCACAGTGCCCACTGGGACCATCTGGGTATAAAACCCGGTCTTGAAGACGATGGTGAAGGCGACGCTATTTATAACGGTGCCAGTGACAATGCATCGGGCACGGCCGCCTTGCTGGCCCTGGGGCGGCTGTATCTGGCTCAGGCCACCGCGCCCGAGCGCTCCATCCTGTTGCTGGCGCTCACCGCAGAGGAATCCGGCCTGTTGGGATCGCGCTGGTATGCAGAGAACCCGCTCTATCCGCTGGCGACCACCGTGGCCAACCTGAATATGGACAATATCTACAAGGGAATGGATGGATTGAGCTCGGAAGTGGCGGTGGTGGGTTTCGGTAATAGCGAACTGGACAACTACCTGGCCGAGGTTGCGGCGGGGCAGGACCGGGTGCTGGTGCAGGAACCCAACCCGGAAAAAGGTTTCTACTATCGTTCAGATCATTTCAATTTTGCCAAGGTCGGCGTGCCCGCGCTGTATACCACTCGCTCCAATGCCAGCCGGGAACACGGTCGCGTGTGGGGACAGAATCAGCTGGACGCCTTCACGGCCAACGACTACCACAAGCCCTCGGATGAGTATTCACCCGACTGGGACTTGAGCGGTGCTGCCGAAAACGTCTTGCTCATGTACGGCATTGGCAGCCGTTTGGCTGCCAGCCGGGATTTCCCTGAGTGGGCCGAGGGCAATGAGTTCAAGGACATACGCGACGCCAGCGAAGACCAGCGTGTTCCCTGAGCGCCGCGAGGGCGTACGCAATGGGGGTTCTGTGGCTATACTGGCATTATCAGTGGCTGGCATTCAGTTTGGGAACAACGCTATATGGTGCAGGAGAACCTGATAGAACAGGGTTTGGAACTGATGCTGTTCGGTATGGGCACAGTGGTGATCTTCCTGTCTGCACTGGTGCTGGCAACCAACCTGATGTCCGCGCTGGTGCAGCGTTTTGTCCCGCCGCCGCCGGAACCCACCCCTGAGGTGGGTGCTTCGCTCCCCGATACACAGTTGCTGGCCGTCATTTCAGCGGCCGTCCACCAACATCGATCAAGGCGGAACTCATGACTGAAAGCACAACTCCCCTGGGTATCACCGATGTGGTACTGCGGGATGCCTCCCAATCCCTGCTGGCAACCCGGGTACGCATTGAGGACATGCTGCCAATAGCTGCAAAGCTGGACAAGATAGGGTTCTGGTCGCTGGAATCCTGGGGCGGTGCCACCTTTGATGCCTGTATTCGCTATCTCGGTGAAGATCCCTGGGTGCGCATCCGCGAATTGAAGAAAGCCATGCCCAACACCCCGCAACAGATGCTGTTGCGCGGGCAGAATATTCTTGGCTATCGGCACTATGCAGACGATGTGGTGGAGAAATTCGTGGAACGGGCCGCCAGTAACGGGGTTGACGTGTTCCGGGTGTTTGATGCCATGAATGACATGCGCAATATCGAGACGGCGTTGCAGGCGGTGCGGCGGCTGGGCAAACATGCCCAGGGCACCATCTCCTACACCGTGAGTCCGGTGCACACGCTCGAGCTCTGGGTAGAGCAGGGCAAGCGCATTGAGGACATGGGTGCCGATTCCATCGCCATCAAGGACATGGCGGGACTGCTGCGTCCCTACGAGGGTTTTGAGCTGGTGCGCCGCCTCAAGGCGGCCTGCGATATTCCCATCCACATGCAATGTCACGCCACGACCGGTTTGTCCACCGCCACCATATTGAAATGTGTGGAGGCGGGCATCGACAACGTCGATACCTCGATTTCCTCCATGTCCATGACCTATGGCCACTCACCCACCGAATCAGTGGTGGCCATGCTGGCGGGAACGGAACGCGATACCGGCCTGGACCTGGTGGCGCTGGAGGAGATTGCCGGCTACTTCCGCGCGGTCAGGAAGAAATATGCAAAGTTTGAAGGTTCCCTGCGCGGCGTCGACTCGCGTATTCTGGTCGCTCAGGTACCGGGTGGCATGCTGACCAATATGGAGTCGCAACTCAAGGAACAGGGCGCAGCGGACAAGTTTGATGAAGTGCTGGAAGAAATACCCAGGGTGCGTGAGGACCTGGGGTTCTTGCCCCTGGTTACACCCACCTCGCAGATTGTGGGTACCCAGTCTGTGCTCAATGTGCTTACCGGAGAACGCTACAAGTCGATCTCCAGGGAGACTGCCGGCGTACTCAAAGGCGAATACGGCGCCACACCCGCACCGGTGAATGCGGAGTTGCAAGCCAAGGTATTGGCGGGTGGCGAGGCCATCACCTGCCGCCCGGCGAACCTGTTGGAAGCGGAACTGGATAAACTCACCAGCGATCTACAGACAATTGCCGCGGAGCAGGATATCAGCCTGTGCCAGGGCGACAATTTGATCGACGATGTACTGACCTACGCGCTATTTCCCCAGATTGGTTTGAAGTTTCTGGAAAACCGCGGCGATGCGACTGCTTTTGAACCGGCGCCCGGGGCCGAGGAGCCAGCGGTGACCGCAGCGGCGGCGACACAAGCGGCGACAGAAGCGGCGGTCTATACGGTGACTGTTTCCGGACAAAGCTACGTGGTGCAAGTCGCCGAGGGGGCAAGCGGAGATATCGAGAGCGTGGTCCCGGCAGCAGCGCCGGGGCCGGCGGCGACGCCTGCAGCTGCCAGCGGTGGTGGTAGTCCAATACCGGCGCCGTTGGCGGGCAATATTGTCGAGGTTAACGTCAGCCCGGGTGACCCGGTGCAAGCCGGGGATGTGATTGTCATTCTCGAGGCCATGAAGATGGAAACCGAGGTGCGGGCGCCGCGGGCTGGGTCGGTTGTTTCGGTCAGCGTTAAGCAGGGAGATTCGGTAGCGGTGGGCGATGCCTTGCTGATGTTGGCCTAAACTCATGGATAACCTGCTCAGTTTGTGGTCTTCATCGGGCCTCTCCCAGATTAGCCCCGGTCAGGCGGCGATGATACTGGTCGGTTTTCTGCTGCTGTATCTGGCAATCGTGGAAAACTTTGAGCCGCTGCTGTTGGTGCCAATTGGCTTTGGCGGGGTGCTGGCCAATATACCGGGCGCGGGTTTGGCCCTGTCCGCCGTGGAAAATGCGGTGGCCAGCGGTGATGTCGAGGTGCTGGCCCGGCTGAGCCATGCGCTGGGCGTCTCTGCCCTGGTGGGCGCGGAGCAACTGTTACATGCCCTGGTGGAGACTGACGCCCGTACCCATGTCCTCACCGCACAAATTGCTGCCGATGCGGGATTCAGCAATGGCATGCTCTACAATTTTTACAGCGTCTCAATCGCCAGTGGGGTCGCGCCCCTGGTCATATTTATGGGAGTCGGTGCCATGACCGATTTGGGGCCGCTGCTGGCCAACCCCAAGACGCTGTTCCTGGGGGCTGCGGCCCAGTTCGGGATTTTTGCCACGTTGTTGGGTGCGGTCGCCTTGTCGTCCTGGGGCCTGATGGATTATTCCCTGGCTGATGCTGCCGCCATCGGAATCATCGGTGGTGCCGACGGGCCCACCGCGATTTATGTGGCCAGTATCCTGGCACCCGATCTGTTGGGTGCTATCGCGGTAGCGGCATACTCCTACATGGCCCTGGTGCCGCTTATTCAACCCCCTATTATGCGGGCCCTGACCACCGAGGCGGAACGAAAAATAGAAATGGTACAGCTGCGGCCGGTGTCGCGGCAGGAGAAGATCGTGTTTCCCTTGCTGCTGTTGATTATGGTGGCCCTGTTGTTGCCGGCGGCAGCGCCACTGCTGGGCATGTTTTGTTTCGGTAACCTGATGAATGAATGCGGGGTTGTGGATCGGCTCAGCGACACCACACGCAACGCCCTGATCAATATTACGACCATTTTTCTGGGGCTGTCTGTGGGATCCAAGCTGGGGGCCGACAAGTTTCTGGACTTGAACACGCTGGGCATTTTGAGTTTGGGTGTGGTTGCCTTCGGAATTGGCACTGCATCGGGTGTACTGATAGCAAAATTGATGAACAAATTCGGTACTACGCCGATCAACCCCCTGATCGGTTCGGCTGGCGTGTCGGCCGTGCCGATGGCCGCGCGGGTATCCAACAAGTTAGGTCTGGAAGCCAATCCCCACAACTTTCTGCTCATGCACGCCATGGGTCCCAACGTGGCCGGCGTTATCGGTTCAGCGGTGGCTGCCGGAGTCATGATTTCCCTGGTCGGCGGCTAGTGACCTACCCGTCCTCAACCCCGTAGATCAAGCTGTCCGTCGGCAAATCATCCAAAAAACCGGGTCACTCATGCAACATCCGGGCTGCGCCTTGGAGGCTTTCTGAAAATACGCGAACTTCTGACTCACGACATTCGTCTACGGTGCGTTCCAGCAGTACTCTTTCCGCAAAAGCCCGGTTTACATGTCTTAACGAAACACGGGTTTTAACTTTGGGTTGCCGCCCCTATAATCTCTGGACAGATTGACTCTAAGCAGGAATCTTTGTGGGTAGCGAATGGCTGGTATCAGCCAGTGACAAACTGGGTAGTAGCTGGACAGTTATTTCCGCACAGCTGCACAGTCTCGCGGATCCCCAGCGTGCCAGGCAGGTAAAATTGGTAGTTTACTGCCTCGCTGCCCTGTGGCTGATCTCGGCTCTGGTCAATCTGTTCTGGAACTTGCTACCGGCGCCCACCGCACCCACCCAGACCGTTACTATTGTGAATCCGCTGGATGGCACCGCCGACAGCGCCCGGCGCGCGGCTGTCAAGATTGATGAAATGGTGAGCTGGAACCTGTTTGGCACACCCGATATGAAGCTGCCCGCTGCTGTGGCAGATGCTGTGGAGCACGCCGCTTCCAGCAGCGTCGGTGAGCTGGCCGGGATAGAGGACGGCGCCAGGGAAACCCGGCTCAGCCTGCGGTTGCAGGGGGTAGTGGCATCCGGTGTGCAGTCGGCCGCGCGGGCCATTATTGAACACCAGAAGGTTCAGCAACAGTACGCGGTAGGGGACAAGCTGCCGGTGTCCGGGCAGGTCAAGGTGGCAAAAATCCTGACGGACAGGGTAGTACTGGATAACGGTGGCAAGTACGAGTTGTTGCTGTTGTTTGACAAGGATTCAATCGCTACGGCGCCGATGGCCTCGGCGCGAGTTGAGCAACGGCGGCGCAATATTGACCAGCGCGGTAACAAGAATCTGACTGACCTGGCTGAATCCTTTCGCCGGCGCCTGTACAGTAACCCCCAGTCCCTATCCGATGTGGTAAAGATATCTGCGGTGCGGGTCGATGGACAATTGCAGGGTTATCGGGTGAGCGCGGGTCGGGCGCGTGACCAGTTTGAGAGTCTGGGCTTCAAGGCCAACGATATTGTCACCGGAGTGAACGGCATTGAACTTGATAGTCCGGGCAAGGCCATGGAGTTGTATCGCGTGATGCGCAGTGCCGAGCAAGCCAGTTTTTCGGTACGCCGCGGTGAAGAGCAATTGACCTTGGTGGTGGGTTTAAAAAAACCGGGGGAAGTCCCCCGGTGAAACAGTCACGGAGCAGGCCATTGGCGAGAACCTGGATATGATCAAACGGACACTCGCCGCACTCTGGCAGGCGTTGGGGCTGGGATTGGGGCTGGGGTTCTGCCTGCTGGCATTGCCGGCGACGGCGCAGGACTGGACAATTAACCTCAAGGAAACGGATATCCAGGAACTGATCAAATTTGTGGCAGAGGCGACCGGTACCACCATCGTGGTTGATCCCAAGGTCAAGGGCAAGGTCAAGGTGATCTCGTCCAAACCGGTGTCCAGCGCCGAACTCTATGACCTGTTCCTGTCGATACTGGATGTGCACGGTTACACCGCGGTGCGCAGCGGCAATGTGGTGCGGGTGATCCCGTCGAAGGATGCACGTTCATCGCCGGTGCCGGTGCAGGATGGTCAACTTAAAGAAAATGACGAGTATATTACCCAGGTAATTCGACTGGAAAATATCTCCGCCGCCAAACTCATACCCGTGCTGCGGCCACTGGTGCCCCAGCAGGCGCATATGGCGGCCTATGCTCCCGCCAACGCCATTATCATTTCCGACGTGGCCGCCAATATAGAACGAATCCGCAGCATCATCGAACGCCTGGACCGGGGCGCGGTGCAACAGACTGAAATCATCACCCTGCGGTTTGCGGTTGCGGATGAGGTGGTGCGGATGCTGGACCAGCTGAACAAAAGCGAGGCCAAGAAGTCCGGTGCGCCGGACGTGGACGTGCTGCTGGTAGCGGACAAACGCACCAACAGCGTGCTGGTCAGCGGTGACGAGCTGGAACGCGCGCGCATGCGCAAGCTCATCCGGCATCTGGATACACCGCTGGAGCAGAGCGGCAATGTCAAAGTCATTTACCTGGAATACGCCTCGGCCCCGGACATTGCCGAGGTGCTGACCCGGGTGATGCAGAACATGAGGAAGCTGGAGGGCACCGAAGCCACCAAGCGGGCCGGTTCCGGCGGGGCAACTGTCGAAGCGGACGAGGGTACCAATGCCCTGATCATCACCGCCAATACCGATGAAATGCAGTCTCTGGAAGCGGTGATACAACGTCTGGACATCCGCCGCGCCCAGGTGCTGGTTGAGGCGATTATCGCCGAGCTGGAAATCATTGATGGCCAGGACCTGGGTATTCAGTGGTTGTTCAGGGATGACAGCGGCGCCTTTGGTTCCAATATTGTCGACGGTAACAACCGGGCCCAGGGCATCGCAGACGGGCTGTTTCGGTCAGAACTCAGCCCGGCGGATAATGGCGGTGATGATGAATTCAATCGCGGTGATCTACTGTCGGCGCTGGCGGGTACACCGGGTTTCTCCCTGGGTTGGGGTGAATTGAGTGAGGACCTCGATATCGCGATTATACTCAATGCCCTTAAATCTAAGACCAATGCCAATATCCTTTCCACACCCAGCATACTGACCCTGGACAACCAGGAAGCCTATATCACAGTGGGCCAGGAAGTGCCGTTTGTCACCGGCTCCTTCACCGGTACCGGTGGCTCCACCACGCCGCAAAACCCCTTCCAGACCATACAGCGGGAGAATGTGGGTATCACCCTGACGGTAACCCCGCACGTCAATGCCGGCAATTTGGTGGTCATGGATATCGAGCAGGAAGTGTCCAGTTTGACCGGCGCCCTGTCCTTGTTGGCCTCGGATATCATCACCAATGAACGCAGGATCAAGACCAAAGTGATGGCCCGCAACGGTCGCACCGTGGTGCTGGGTGGACTGATCAAGGATGACCTGCAGGATGGCCAGCAGAAGGTGCCCCTGCTGGGCGACATTCCCTGGCTGGGACGCTTGTTCCGTTTTGATTCGGTCAGCCTCACCCGCTCCAATTTGCTGATCTTTATCAAACCCACGATTATCCGTGACGACGAAGCGCTGGAGGGGGCGACTGCGGAAAAATATCGCTATATCCGCGCGCAACAACGCATGCGTCTGGATGCGGGGATCGAGTTTTTGGATGACGCGCAGATCCCGATCTTGCCCGAGTGGAGCGAACAGATTCGCCAGCTGGATGAGATCAAGGAAGATTCACAGCACACGGAAGATGGAGAAGGCTGATGGAAACCGCCGCCCGCTCACTGCCGTTCACCTTTGCCCAGCAGTACGGGGTGTTGCTGCAAGCGGGTGAGTCGATGCGTGTATTGCACCGGGAGCGCCTGCCATTGCCGGTGTTGACGGAGTTGCGGCGCTACCTGCGAGCGCCCTTTGTGCTGGAGCAGGTTTCCGAGACAGAGTTTCAGCGCCGCCTGACCCTGGCCTACCAGCGTGACAATAACGAGGCGGTCCAGGTTGCCGAAGACCTGAGCTCGGATATCGACCTCAGTCGTCTGGCGGACGAAATTCCCGAGATGGGTGATTTGATGGATGCCGAAGATGATGCGCCTATCATCCGGCTGATCAATGCCATCTTGTCCCAGGCGGTGCGCGAGAAAGCCTCGGACGTTCATATTGAGACCTTTGAAGAGCGACTGTCGGTGCGTTATCGGATTGATGGGGTACTGGCCGAGGTGCTGACTCCCAAGCGTATGCTCGCTCCGCTGTTGGTGTCGCGCCTGAAAGTGATGGCCAGGCTGGACATTGCCGAAAAACGCGTGCCCCAGGATGGGCGCATCTCGGTCAAGATCGCCGGACACGCGGTAGACATCCGTATGTCCACGATTCCCTCCGCGCATGGTGAGCGGGTGGTCTTGCGACTGCTGGACAAGCAAGCGGGTCAGTTGCAACTGCAGCAGTTGAAAATGAACGAGCAGGTGCTGGGAGCCTATGAGCGCGGTTTGCGTACCCCCCACGGCATAATCCTCGTCACCGGCCCCACCGGCTCGGGTAAGACCACGACGCTGTACGCCGGGCTTACCCATATCAACGAGGTCACCCGGAATATCCTTACCATTGAGGACCCGATCGAGTACATGCTGCCGGGCGTGGGCCAGACCCAGGTCAACACCAAAGTGGGTATGAGCTTTGCGCGCGGTTTACGAGCGATTTTGCGGCAGGACCCGGACGTGGTGATGGTGGGCGAAATTCGCGACCTGGAGACCGCGGAAATCGCCGTCCAGGCTTCCCTCACCGGTCACCTGGTGCTGTCCACCCTGCACACCAACACCGCCATTGGTGCGGTGACGCGCTTGCAAGATATGGGCATAGAACCTTTCCTGTTGTCTTCCAGCCTGATTTCCGTCATGGCCCAGCGCCTGGTCCGGTTGCTGTGTGTGGACTGCCGTGAGGCGCATCCGGCCACTGAATCCGAGGCCAGTTGGCTGGGATTGGGCGCCGCAGCGAACCGGCAAATCTATCGCGCCGCGGGCTGTGATCAATGCAGCCACTCCGGTTATCGTGGCCGTACCGGTATCTTTGAATTGATCGAAATCGATGAGCATTTGCGCACCATGATTCACGCCGGAGCCAGCGAGCAGGATATGTTGAAACAGGCGCGGCAACGGGCGCCGGGCATGCTGGCGGATGGTCGGCGCAGGATCCTGGCCGGCGAGACCAGCATGGAAGAGGTCATGCGGATTACCGCAGCGGCCTAGTACTCCGTTGTTTCACCTCGACATAATGCCACTATGCCTTCGGCAAAACGCCTCGCACTGGACCGCTTTTGGACTGACTGAATCCGTGAATATCAGTTTGAAGGAGTACTAAACACCAGCCATGACTGCCTATCGCTATCGTGCCCTGAACACTGAGGGTAAACTGGTCAAGGGGGTGTTGGAGGGCGACTCCGAACGCCAGATTCGCGCCAACCTGCGCAGCCAGGCTTTGCGTCCGGTGGAAGTGGGCCTCGCCACCCAGAGCAGCGGCGCGGGACTGGGGCGGTTCCTGCAAACCCGGGTCAGCCCCTCTGAGCTGTCCCTGATTACCCGGCAACTGGCAACGCTGGTGCTCGCCAACCTGCCACTGGATGAATGTCTGCAGGCAGTTGCACAGCAGACCCGCAAAGCCCGGCTCAAGGGCCTGTTATTGCAAGTGCGCTCCCGCGTGGCTGAGGGCCACAGTCTTGCCTACGCCATGGGCGAGTTCCCCCAGATTTTTAACGAGATGTACCGGGCCATGGTGACTGCCGGTGAACACGCCGGTTTTCTGGGTCCGGTTCTGGAACAGTTGGCCGACTACGGCGAACAGCGACAGTACACCCAGCAAAAAATGAAGATGGCGATGATCTACCCCTTTATTTTGCTGGGAGTGGCGATTACCGTGGTTGTCGCCATGATGGTTTTCGTGGTTCCGGAGCTGGTGGGAATCTTCGCCCACACCAATGCCGAGCTGCCGGCCTTGACCCGTGGTCTGATTGCCAGCAGTGACTTTGTGCTCAACTATGGCCTGGTTGTGTTGTTGGCGCTCATCGCTCTGGTGGTGCTGGCGCGACAGTTGCTGAAAAATGAGTCACGGCGTCGACGCTGGCACCAGCTGTTGCTGAAAGTCCCCGGGGTGGCCGCGGTGCTCACCGCTGTGGACACGGCGCGCTTTGCTTCCACCCTGAGTATCCTGATGGCCAGTGGCGTGCCCCTGCTTGAGTCATTGAGAATTGCCGGCGCCGTGTTGTCCAACCTGATACTGCGGGAGAGCAGTGTGGAGGTGGCTGAACGGGTGCAGGAGGGCTCCAGTTTGCACCGAGCGCTGGAGCGCAGTGGTCATTTTCCACCGATGATGGTGCACATGGTGGCCAGTGGTGAGGCCAGTGGTGAACTGGAAGCCATGCTGGAACGCTCCGCGAATAATCAGGAGCGTGAACTGGAAATGGCCCTGGGCACGATGATGGCCATTTTTGAACCCTTGATGGTGGTGTTCATGGGGGTGATGGTATTGCTGGTGGTGCTGGCGGTGCTGCTGCCGATTTTCAAACTGAATACGATGGTGAACTGAATGAATGAACAACGAGGATTCAGCCTGGTAGAGATCCTGGTGGTGCTGGTAATTCTGGGCCTGCTGGTGAGTGTGGTGGCGCCCACGGTACTGAATCAGGCCGATGATGCCAGGGTACAAAAAGTCTATGCGGATTTCGCTAATATCGGGACTGCCCTGAAGCTGTATCGGCTGGATAATTTTGTTTATCCCAGCTCGGAGCAGGGCCTGGAAGCGCTGGTAGAGCGTTCCACCCTGGATCCCGAACCGCGCAATTTCAAATCGGGTGGTTATCTGGAACGGTTGCCCGTAGACCCCTGGGGCCGCCACTACTTGTACCTGAGTCCGGGGGAGAACCGCGAGTTCGATCTCTATTCCCTGGGTGCTGATGGCCTGGCTGGCGGTGAGTCCCAGAATGGCGATTTAGGCAATTGGGATGGTGATAAATAACGCCAGTGCAAAGGGCTTCAGTTTACTGGAGCTGTTGTTGGTGCTGGTCATCGTCGGCTTGATCGTCAGTCTGGCGGGCTTGTCTGTTTCCTCCGGTAGTCGACCCTATGTTGTGGAGGGCAGTGTCAGGGTGTTTGCCGATGTTGCCGAGTATGCGATGGATGAAGCCCAGTTGGCCGGCAGTGACATGGGTCTGCTGTTCCGGCAGCAGCGGGGCGGAAAGACTGACTCCTACAGCTACCAGTGGTTGCAACGACAAAACACGGGTTGGGCACCGCCGCTAGTGGACCAGGACATTTTCTCGGCCCGGGATTTTCCGCCGGATGTTGAACTGCGTCTGGAAGTGGAGGAGGGTGGCACGGAAATAACTACCGATATCGGCGAGGCCGGGGCAGGCCCGTTGCGGCCACAGGTAGTTTTTTACAGTAGCGGCGAAACCACACCGGGCATCCTCACCCTGGTGGACGCCAACAACGGTCGCATCCTGTGGGAGCTGGAGTGGGACCTGCTCGGCCGCATGACCCTGAAGCGCGAGGGCCGGGATGATGATGAAAGCTGAGCGGCGCCAGCGCGGATTTACCCTGGTAGAAGTGATGGTGGCGCTGATCATCGTCGCTTTCCTGCTGCCAGCGCTGCTGATGGGATTCAACCAGCAGGCGGATGGCATCGCCTACCTGCGGGACAAGTCAGTAGCGCAATGGGTGGCCAGCAACAAGCTGACCGAAACTCGACTGGGACTGCAGCGCACCCAGCAGTTGTTCAAGGGCGAGCGCAGCGGCAGTACCGAGATGGCGCAGCGGGAGTGGTACTGGTGGCTGGAGAGTGAAGCCACCGAGATAGAAGACTTTTACCGGATCGAGGTGCGCGTGGCTGACAGCAAGGACGGCAGCAAGGCGCCCCTGTTTACCCTGGTGGGCTTCCTGGCCGCTACCGCGGTGGAGGGGGCTGGCGGTGGTTGAGCGTCGGCAGCAATCGGGTTTTACCCTGATCGAGGTTCTTATCGCCATGGCGGCGACGGTGATGATCGTCACTCTGGCGTTCATGACCTTCACTAATTTGATCAACGGCTTCGAGGTCTTGCGTCGCGCCAGTAACCAGTCCCATGAGATAAATCGCACCTGGATGTTCTTGTCCCGCGATTTGCGCCAGTTCGTGAATCGACCGGTGCGGGATGAATTGGGCGCGCAGGTACCGGCATTTTTTGGGGGTGAACTGGCGGACAATTCCATCAGTTTCACCCGCACTGGCTGGCATAACCCAAACCGGAATTTGCGCAGCACTATGCAACGGGTACGCTACCGCCTGGAAGACGAATCCC
>JAPUKZ010000509.1 GCA_027295405.1 Gammaproteobacteria bacterium | reverse complement strand
CATTGCCGGAACGGTGTCTCTGTCGTCATCGGGTTCATTCTACTATCGCCTCTCCAAAAACGGTTGTGTCCCCCAGGAAAGCCCGGTGGGAAGGGGGTTGCTTGCCATCGATATCCAGCACACCGTACTCCGTGCCCAGTTCGGCGCCGATACACACTTTACCTGATTTCTCCATGAGTTCCGGATCCCGGGCCAGGGCGTCGATGACCAAACCGGAAAACTCGGGATTTTCCGCTGTACCCGCCAAATCAGCATACTTGTCCGGTTCTGCCTCAAACACCGCGCGGGTGCGCTCGGTGAGCAGCAGGCCCATCCACAGGGAAATGACCGCAACATTATAGGGCCTGAAGTCGACCGCCATATCGTGTGCCATCTTGTCTGCCGCCGCCTTGCCGGCCCCGTAAGCCGGCCCATGCATATAAATGCGTCCACCAAAGGAGGAGGTATTCACCACCAGTCCCTCGCCGTTGGCTAATAATAAAGGGGCAGCATAGTAAGTCGCGCTGTAGTGCGAACGCATGCCCACATTCCAGATATCGGTCAGTCGCAGGGATTTTTCCCAGAATGGGCCGGTATCAGTCAGACCATCCGGCAGGCAGGTGGCATTGTTAACCAGAATATCCAGTCGTTCCTGCTCCGTCTGAACCCGCCCGAACAGCGCCTTGACCTGGGCATCATCGGCGTGGTCACAGATTATCGGAACACCAGTGCCCCCCGCGGCACTCACCGCTTCTGCTGTGGCGTAAACCGTGCCCGGTAGTGCGGCCTCACCCTCTTTGGTGGTGCGCCCGGTGACGTACACAGTTGCACCCGTGCCGCCCAGGGCAATGGCGATACCCTTGCCGGCGCCACGGCTGGCACCGGTGACCACTACCACGCGATTCTCACTCAGCCCCATCCGCACACTCCCCCTGACTTGTGTAATGTAATAGTATCCAAGACTGCCAATCCTAGAGGAATCCCTATGAACTCGTCCATAGCCTGGCCGTCCAAACTGGTACTAATCCTCCCCTGGTTCAGTTAAGTTGCCAAGGGACCCGCATCAACTACTCGTCGTTTCACAACACGCTGATCGCTTTTCAGAGCTTATCTCAGCGGCGCAATTACCGGACTTGAGTTTTCAGGCCGGTACCAGCCCAGACGCGGCAGCCTGTAAAACTGTGGAAATATTGTTCGGTGCCCCGGACCGGCTGGCGTTACTGCTGCCGCACTGCGATTCCCTGCGCTGGGTACAGTCCAGTTGGGCCGGGGTTAAACCCCTGATCGAGTGTCCCCGGCGCGACTACCAATTGACCGGGGTAAAGAATATTTTTGGCCCGCCAATGACAGAATTTGTACTGGCCTGGCTACTGGCTTTCGAGCGCCGTGTAGTACAGCGCAGCCAGGCCCGCAGTTGGGATGAAGCCGTCGATGGCCACCTGTATGGCAAATCCCTGGGTGTCATGGGTACCGGTTCCCTCGGTAGCCACCTGGCCGCCGCCTGCCAGGCTGTGGGCCTGCGGGTGCGTGGCCTGAATTCCGATGGCCGCAGTATCCCGAACTTCGACGACTGCTATTCCACGGCAAGCATCAACGAGTTTGCCGATGGACTGGACTACCTGGTAGCACTGCTACCGGATACACCGGGCTCCGACCGACTGATAGACGCGGAACTGCTGGCCCAGCTCAAGCCCGGCGCGATTCTCATCAATGGCGGCCGCGCCAATGTCGTCGATCAGGGCGCACTGATTGCCGCCCTGGATGCTGGGCAACTGGCGCACGCGGTGCTGGACGTCCTCAATCTGGAACCCTTGCCGGATTCGGACCCCCTGTGGCAGGTGCCCAATCTGCATATCACCTCCCACACCGCTGCCGTGACGATCCCGGAAATCATCGTCTCAGTATTTTGCGAAAACTACCGGCGCTACCATGGTGGCCGGTCACTCCTGCACCGCATTGATTTTGACAAAGGCTATTAGCCATGAGCGACCTGCCACCGAGCACGCAGGCCCGCTGGCAGGAAGATGTGCGCATGCAGACGGAAACTCTGCCCAGCTAGCTGAAGAAATCCGTATTCGCCTGGCCGAACAGGACCGCACCCACATTTTTCGACGCGGTATCCGGCTGGTTGGCCGCATGCTGGCGGAAGGCGAGCATGTCCTGGAAGATATCGTTGATTCGATTGCCGGTATAAATCGCGCTGCCACCGGAATTGGCCAATAACTGCTGCACTGCCTTGACGCAGTCGTCCACGGAACGGCAGGCGTCGTAGCGAAATTCGGCCCGCTCGATATCGGTAAAGGGCTCCCCCGCCGCCGCTTTGGCCAGCAAGGTGTCATAGGCATGGTGCATTTTCAGCCGGCAGGTGCTGATCACCGATTGGGCTTCAGCGCCCGCCGCCTGGCTGGCTGGGAACTCCTTGGCCTGCATACCCACACTGTTGAGGCGCTCGGCATTGTATTCACAGTAGGTATCCAGTGCGCCCTGGGTGGCGCCCACTGCCGGCATCGAAACTGCACGCACAAACACCTGGCCGAAAGGCAGCTTGAACACGGGGCTGGTATTGACCGCCTGCCCGGGACTGACACACATGAAACCCTCCATAAAACTGTGCACCCGGTACTCCGGCACAAAGGCATCCTCAACCCGCAGGGTCTTGCTGCCGGAACCCTGCAAACCGGTGGTATACCAGTCGTCGATAATCTCGTAATCACCGCGCGGGATCAGGAATGACGAAATGTCGGGGGTCGCCCCGCCCTGCTCGGCGGGAATCATGCCACCGACAAATATCCAGTTACAGTGATCACAACCGCTGGAAAACTGCCACTCCCCGGAAAATTTGTAACCCCCCGCAACCGGCTCCACCTTGCCCTTGGGCGCATAAGAGGAGGAGAGTATCACCTCGTCGTCCGCCCCCCAGACTTCCTGCTGGGCGCGGTCATCCAGTAAGCCCATTTGCCAGCTGTGCACACCGATCACGCTTAGCACCCAGCCACTGGAGGGACAGGCCCGGGCGATTTCGAAAACCACGTCATAAAAGTGGCGAGGATTCATCTCGTAGCCGCCATAGCGGGCCGGCTGCATCATCCTGAAAAAGCCCGCGGCCTTGAAATCAGCAATGGTCTGGTCCGGAAGCCGTCGCAACTCTCGCGCCTCACCGCAACGCTGCAGCAAGACCGCGTGCATATCCCGGGCCCGCTGCAGCAATTCTGCAACCTGCGGACTGATAGTTTCGTTCCTTGCGGCAGCTTCCATGGGACATCCTTTCGGGATTACGGGGACACTGATAATGTACGCCACCCTGCTGTTCCTGTCTGCGCACCGGAGTTTAAGGATGCGAACCACAGCCTTATTGCAAGAACCGACCCTGGCTCCAGTCTTTCAGTAGCGACGGATTCTCTATATACTCCGATTCGAAGTAAATTAGTGGAGAGCAACCATGTCCCGCCGTTTCAGTTTTTTCATGTACGCAATCACCACCCTCGTGCTGTTGGGCTGCGCCACCAGTGCCAGGCCCCCACACTATAGCGCACACATTGAGCGCACCGCCGGCGGCATCCCCCACATTACCGCTCCCGACTGGGGCAGTCTCGGTTTCGCCACCGGCTATGTCATGGCCGAGGACAACGTGTGTATCCTGGCCCGGCAATACATCAAGTTTGGCGCTCGCCTCTCAGAGTTCGAGCCGAATGATCCGGCGGCGCTGAGCAGCGACTTTTTCTATCAACTTCTGATCGACCGGGGCACTGCTGAACAAACCCTGAGCCCGCGCCTGGAACAGCTCTTTGACGGCGCCGCTGCAGGTTACAACCACTATCTCACCGAAACCGGCATCGACCAGCTGCCAGACCCGCTGTGTCGCGGCGCGGCCTGGGTACAGGCCACCACCGGAGCGGCTGTCAAGCGGGTATCGGGTGTGGATTACGCCCTGGACTATATGCAGCCGATGATTGTCGCCGCCACACCACCCAGGGAAAATGCGGCTGCCGCCAAAGCGATGCAAGCCGAACAAATCGCCATGGCAGTTGACCTGTATATGGAAGTGCCCAAACAGGGCGGCAGCAACGCTATCGCCATCGGCGCGGAAGGCGCGCAGGAGGCACACTCCCTGCTGCTGACCAACCCGCATATGCCCTGGAATCAACCTTTCCAGCGCTTCTACCCCATGCACCAGACTATCCCCGGCGAACTGGATATGCTCGGCGCCAACCTGATAGGCCGGCCCCGGGTGGGTTTTGGCACCACCGAATCCCTGGCCTGGACCAGTACCGTCTCCACCGCCAAACGCCAGAGCTTCTATCGCCTGCAGTTGCTGCCCGGCAAGCCGACCTGGTACCTGTTCGATGGCGCTGCCCGTGAGATGAAGCAGGAAACCGTGACCGTGGGCGGACAGTCCCATACCTTTTACTCCACTCACTTCGGCGCCCTGCTGGTACAGAGCCCGTTCTTCAAATGGACCACAGTGCACGCCTTTGCCGTGAAGATGCCGGAGGTGGGTTTTCGCGGTGAGGAATCCGCTTTCGAACAGTATGCGGCCAAATCCGTACGCGAACTGAAGCAGGTGCACAACAAATACCAGTTTCTGACGGTCAACCTGATTGCCGCCGACGCCAGCGGGGAAGTGATGTACACCGACCCCGGTCCGGTTCCCAACCTCAGCAATGATCAAATGCAGGACTGTGCGGTACTGCGCGGGGCCGCCCTGGACGGCACCCGCTCAGCGTGCCAGTGGCAGTCCGATGACCGCGCCGTCGCCACGGGCCTGATTCCGCCCCAGGAACTGCCGCTGATTTACCGGCGCGACTATGTCACTAACTCCAACGACAGTTACTGGCTGGCCAACCCGGCGCAACCGCTGGAGGGCTATGCCAATATCCTCGGCAGCGAGCGCAGCGCTCGAACACTGCGGACCCGGTCCGGCTTGCGTATGCTACAGCAGTATCTTGCCGGCGCTGCGGGAGACCGCATTGCCGGGATCAACCAGGATGAACTGCTGGAATTGACGCTTGCCAATGAGAGTTTTGCCGGTCAGATACTGCGCGACGATATCGTCGCCATGTGCCGGCACCAGCCATCCGTCACTATCGACAACCGGGAAGTGGATCTGGCTGAGGCCTGCGCAGTATTGGCGGCCTGGGACCTGCATGCCAACATCGACAGTCGCGGCGCCCACCTGTTCCGGCAAATGCTGGCGCAGGCCAACGACAACCAGTTCAGTCGCAAACTCCCGGCCAGTTTCACTCCAGCCCGGGCCTTCGATCCGGCTGCCCCGCTCAGTACCCCCAGTGGTTTAAGCGAAACTGCTGCTGACGCCGCGCTGCAGGCCCTGGGCAAAGCGGTATTACAATTGCAGGCAGCCAATCTGGCCCTGGCTGCACCCCTGGGTGAAGTTCAGACTGTCACTCGCAATGGCCGCCGCATTCCCATCCACGGGGGCCCGGAAATCGAGGGCATATTCAACAAGATCGAAGCGGATTTTCAGGGAGAAGCCGGCTATCCGGAGGTCACCAAATGGAGTTCCAGCTGGATCATGGTTACCGAATTTACCGATCAGGGCCCGCGCGCGCGCGGGATATTGACCTACTCCCTGTCGGCGAATCCGGAATCACCCTGGTACAGCGACCAGACCGAGATGTTCTCCAACAAACAGTGGCTGGACCTGCCCTTTAACCCGGTCGATATCAGGGCTGCCAGCATCCGCAGTTACGATCTCAGCAGTGAATAAACCCGTCGCACGGAAAACGCACAAATTGCTACCGTTATGACCCCCTTGTACTTATGCCAGCAGCATTGACTTGATTTAATGCCGCACCATTAAACAACCAATAAAGCTCTCGGGGGTCACCATGTCGAAAACATCCTTACCGTTCCGTAAATCAACCTTGGCTACTGCAGTCATCAGCGCCCTGGCCAGTTTCCAGGCGGCAGTGGCGCTCGCCCAACCGGCACCCTTGGTGCTGGAAGAGATCGTGGTCACCGCCCAGAAACGTACCGAGAGCGTCCAGGACATCTCCGCAACCGTAAACGTGGTTACCGGCGCGGCGATAGAAAAGTATGCAGCCTTCAATTTCAATGACATCGATCAGCAGACCGCCGGCCTGACCCTGGCCAGCCCCAACGCCCGCAATTCCAAAATTTCCATGCGCGGTATCGGCACCGATCCAGAGGCCGGCACCCCGCCTGCGGTGGATGTGTACTGGAACGACATGAACGTACGTCCCGATGTGGCCTTTACCCAGCTGTATGACCTGGAGCGCCTGGAAATTTTGCGCGGCCCCCAGGGCACCTTGCAGGGCCGTACCTCACCCGCCGGGGCCATCAATATCATCACCAAGAAACCCGACGTAAGCGAGCCGGAAGGTTATGTGTCGACGACGGTATCCGATCACGACGGCATCAACGGCCAGATTGCCTACGGCGCGCCCTTGATTGAAGACGTTCTGGCGATACGCGTGGCGGCGGTCTATGACACCAACAACGCCGCCGACGTCGAGAATATCACCACCGGACTGGATGACCCCGAGGCGAAAGCCACATCCGTGCGCATGAGCGTGGCCTGGGAACCGACGGCCACCTTCAGTGCCGGCCTGGTCTGGCAGTATATGGACCGGGAAATTGACGACCCCAAGGCGATTGAAGGGGTTGATTCCCTGGGTGAACGCCCGACCCTGACTGAGCAGGACCGGATCGCCCTGAGCAAGACCAATAACTTTGGCGAACTGGAATACGACGTCGTCAACCTGACCCTGAGCTGGGAGGTCGGCGGCCACGAAATCACCTCGGTTACCGGCTACAACGATTCCGAGAAGATGGCGCGCACCGAAAACGACCGCGCCCACTACGTCACCAACCCGGAAGCCCAGACCTGGCAGCGCTCGGTGACCGAAGTAGAAAGTATTGCCCAGGAGATCCGCATTGCCTCCATGGACAACGACTTCTGGGATTACATGGTCGGTTTGTACTACATCGACCAGGAAACAAGCACCAGCTTTCTCGCCAATTCCACCTTGCGGCCAACTTCCCCATTGTCGGCATCAGTGACCAAAATACCGCAGCCGATGATGGCGCTATCACCGGCTCCCTGAAATT
>JAPUKZ010000508.1 GCA_027295405.1 Gammaproteobacteria bacterium | reverse complement strand
TTGGTACCTTCATGGGTATACGCGCGGTCATTCCCCACATGAAGGAAGCCGGCGGCGGCTCTATTATCAATGTGTCCTCCATTGACGGCCTGCACTCCGCAGCTGGGCTTTGTGCCTATTCCTCCAGCAAGTGGGCGGTGCGCGGCCTGACCAAGAACGCGGCGATAGAACTGGGGCAGTACGGCATCCGGGTCAACAGCGTGCATCCCGGTGGCATTTTCACCGCCATGGGTGGCAAGGGGGGGATCAGCGAGGAAGACATAAACGCCGCCGTGTACGCCGAATTTCCGATTCCCAGGGTCGGGCAGCCGGAAGAGGTAGCCTATGTGAGCCTGTTCCTGGCCACGGATGAGGCCAGTTACAGTACCGGCTCGGAATTTATCGCTGACGGTGGCTGGTTCACCGGCATGCGTAAACCAGGCATGCCCTGTTCCTGATTCAGCGCTCCACTAGCAGCGAGTCCATATGCTCGAATTCATAGTATAAAGGCCGCGGTAGTGGGCGATACCCGCCCCGGACAAGCAGAGAGGAGTAGTGAGATGAGTAATGAATTGGATGGCAAGGTTGCATTGATTACCGGCGCCGGTCAGGGTGTGGGTCAGGGCATCGCCTTCTCGCTGGCGGAACGCGGCGTCGCCATTTCAGTGGCGGGCCGCACCCTGTCCAAGTGTGAGACCACTCGCGACGAAATTACCGCCAAGGGTGGTAAGGCGATTGCGATTGAGTGTGATGTGTCGCGCCTGGAAGATCTGGAGCGGGCGGTGGTTGAGACCGTGGAGCAGCTGGGCGGTATCAATATTCTGGTCAACAACGCGGTCAGCGTTTCCCTGGGTCCTTTGCTTGAGGCCGAGGACGACACTGTTTTGCACGCCTTTAACGTGGGCCCGATCGCCACGCTGCGTTTGATGAAGCTGTGCTATCCCCATTTGAAACAGGCGGGCGGTTCCATAATCAATCTGGCCAGCACCGCAGCCAAGCGCTGGGATATGACCAACTACGGCGTGTACGCGGCGGAGAAGGAGGCGATTCGTGCCCTGACCCGCGCTGCGGCCAGTGAGTGGGGAGGGGACAATATTCGTGCCAACGTGATCCTGCCACACGCTACCTCACCGGCCCTGAAATGGTGGACCGAGAACAATCCGGAAGAGGCCGCTGCCTTCGTCGCCACCATCCCCGCCAAGCGTATTGGCGATTGCAAGGATGACATTGGCGAGTTTGTAGCGATGCTGTGCTCGCCGGGGGCGAGTTACGTCAGCGGCCAGAGTATTGCTGTGGATGGCGGGCAAGCCTATATGGGCTGACCGCCTTGAAAAACAGGCTGGTTGCCGTATCCTGCATGTCTTTCTGGAGGAACGGCGGAGGAACGGGCTATGGCGGATCCTGTACGCATCGGTTTGATGGGGCTCGGCCAGATCGGCCGACAACTTTATCATCTGGCGGCTGCCAGTGAAGATCTGCAGATTGTGGCGGTATCGGACATCGGTGCGCCAGAAGTGCTGCACTATTTATTGTCCACGGATTCTGGCCAGGCCAGTAGCTGTGAGCTGCGTGGCAACTACCTGGTCAATGACAAATTCCAGACCCGCATGATGCAGGCGGACCGTCCCGGGGAAGTGCCCTGGGACGTGTTCGATGTGGATATTGTTGTCGATGCCACCAACCGTTTCAAAACCCCGGCGCACATGCAGGCGCACCTCGACGGTGGCGCGCCGCGCGTCTTGATCTCCCAGCTGCCTGAGGAAATGATTGATCGGGTGGTGTTGATGGGAATGAATGACGCTAGCATTCGCAGGGAGGACCGGATGATATCCGCCGGCTCTGCCACCACTGCCGCCCTGGCCCTGGCCCTGAAAGTGATCGATGATGCGATTGGGGTGGTGAGTGCCAGCATGACCACGGTACATGCCTATTCCAGCGACCAGTCCCTGCAGGACTATGCTGGCAGGGATTTTCGCCGCAGCCGTTCCGCGGCTGAGAATATTATTCCCAATAGTAATGATTCCGCCCACTGGGTCGCACAAGTGTTGCCCCAGTTTGCCGGCAAGCTGTTGGGCTTTGCCCTGAACGTACCGGTGCAAAAAGGCAATCTGCTGGATCTGGATATTGTGCTGGCCGATGAGACGGCGGGCATCGACGAGGTTAACGCCGCCATGGTGGCGGCCGTAGACCGTTATCCCGGTTTGCTGGAAGTGGCAACGGATCCGATTGTCTCCTCGGACGTGATCGGCAATCCTTGCTCGCTACTGTTTGACTTGCAGGGCACCATCAAGGCCGGTCGTCATATCGTCAAGCTGCTGGGTTGGTACGAAAGCCTGGGCCACGCCGCGCGCTTGCTGGATGTGGTGCGTCTTTACACCGAGCTGGATGCCAGCGCGGGAGGTGGATCATGAGAGTTGCCATCAACGGTTTCGGTCGCATCGGCCGCTCGGTATTTCGCATACTCGATGCCCGGGACGATATCGACATCGTCGCCATCAACGATCTGTTCGACCACGACGCCCTGCGTTATCTGCTCAACTATGACACGGTAATGGGAAATTTCGGTAAGTCCCTGAGCCTGGAAGATGGCCATATGGTCACGCCCGACAGTCGCGTGAAAATGCTGAACGAGCGGGAGCCCAGGAAACTGCCCTGGGCTGAGCTGGAAGTGGATGCCGTGGTGGAAGCCACCGGGGTATTCCGTGCCCGCGAGCAACTGGAGTGGCATTTACAGGCCGGCGCCAAACGGGTGGTGCTGACCGTGCCGGCCAAAGATGAGATAGATTACACCGTGGTCCTGGGTGTGAACGACGATGGACTGTCAGATCAGCACCGCATTATTTCCAATGCCAGTTGCACAACCAATTGCCTGGCGCCCATGGCCAAGGTGTTGAACGACCGCTTCAGCATTGTCGAGGGTGTGATCAACACGGTGCACGCCTATACCAACGACCAGCGCCTGGCTGACGTGCCCCATTCCGATTGGCGGCGCAGTCGTGCGGCGGCGGAAAACATCATTCCCACCTCAACCGGTGCCGCCAAGGCGGTGGGCGAAGTACTGCCTGAGCTGAAAGGCAAGCTGGATGGTATTGCCGCACGGGTGCCGGTACCGGATGGTTCCGTGGTCGGCCTGTTCGTGGAACTGGGCCAGGATACCAGTGTGGAGGAGGTGCATGCCGCGGTGAAAGAGGCGGCGAGTAGCGAGCGCCTGCGCGGAGTACTGGAGTACAGTGAGCGCCCGCTGGTGTCTTCCGACATTATCGGCAATCCCCATTCCTCGATCTACGATGCCAGCTTTTCCCAACTGGTACGCGGCCGCTACCTGAAGGTGCTCAACTGGTACGACAACGAGTGGGGCTATTCCAGCCGGGTCTGTGATCTGCTGGCGAAGTTGGGAAGCTGGGCCTAATAAATAGGGGGCGGAGCACGGTTTTTAATAAATAGGGGACGGAGCACGGTTTTCCTCCAGAGCCCTGTAGCGTCCCCGTTTTCTTTTGAAAACCGTGCTACGTCCCCTATTTTTCGTGGCCCGACCGAACGCGGCCCGACTGGTCGGCGACAGGCAGCCCCATACCTGTTGGTGATTTATGGGGTCTTGCCGAAGCTCCTGCGCGAATAGTCTACACTGCTCTGTATAGTCGGGTAGCGTGGCCAATTCGCCCAAACTGGCGGATTTGATAATACTAATGGATGCACGACATGAATATGACTCGTATTGCAGTCTCAATGTTCCTGGTGCTCCATCTCGCTGCCTGCCAGCAGCAGAGTGAATCGCCGGCCAGTCCTGGCGCTGGCGCACCGCCAGAATCGAGTGCGCTACCCGCGGATGAAGGCTGGTTACAGCACGGCCGTACACCGGCGGAACAGCGTTATAGCACCCTGGCGGATATTACTGCTGATAACGTGGGTGACCTGGGTCTGGCCTGGTATTTCGACTATCCCACCCATCGGGGTCTGGAAGCGACCCCATTGGTGCGCGATGGGGTGATCTATTCCACCGGTTCCTGGAGCATGGCCTATGCCCACGCTGCGGCCAGCGGTGAACTGTTGTGGATGTACGACCCGCAAGTGCCGCGGGATTGGGCGGTGCATCTGTGTTGCGATGTGGTGAATCGCGGGGTGGCCCTGCACGGAGATAGAGTGATTTTTGGCACCCTGGACGGGCGCCTGCTGGCGCTGGCCAACGATTCCGGTAAGTTGTTGTGGGAAACCCGCACCACTGACAGTAATTTACCCTATTCGATAACCGGCGCACCACGCCTGATCGGCGACAAGATCATCATTGGCAACGGCGGCGCTGAGTTGGGGGTGCGCGGTTATGTCAGCGCCTATAGCGTCGATAAGGGTGAGTTACTCTGGCGTTTTTATACGGTACCGGGTAATCCCGCCGACCCCCCGGAAAGCCCGGCCATGGCCATGGCACTCAAAACCTGGAAGGGCGGCGAGTGGTGGAAGTACGGCGGTGGTGGCACCGTATGGGATTCCATGGCCTACGACGCCGAGCTGAACCTGCTGTACATCGGTGTGGGTAATGGCGCGCCCTGGAACCGCGAGATCCGCAGCCCCGGCGGCGGCGATAATTTGTTCCTGTCGTCCATTGTGGCGCTCAACCCCGATGACGGCTCCCGTGTCTGGCACTACCAGACGACACCAGGGGATAGCTGGGACTACACCGCCACCCAGCACATGATCCTGGCGGAACTGGAAATCGACGGGCGCTCGCGCAAGGTGATCATGCAGGCACCCAAGAACGGCTTTTTCTACGTGCTGGACCGCAGCAACGGGGAGTTGATTTCCGCCGAGGCCTACAACACGGTTACCTGGGCAACCCACATTGACAGAAAGACCGGGCGGCCGGTGGAGGTTGAAGGAGCGCGCTATGAAACCGAGATGACCGGCCTGGCTTTCCCCGGTCCCATCGGCGCCCACAATTGGCACCCTATGAGCTTCAGTCCGGATACGGGGCTGGTGTACATCCCGGCCCAGGATGTGCCCTGGATCTATGCCCAGGATCGAAACTTCGAATTCCTTCCCGGTTACTGGAATACCGGCACAGACAATGTTCCGGCGATGTTGCCGGATAACCCGGAAGAAAAGCAGATGGTGCTGGACGCCGTGGCGGGGCATATCTCCGCCTGGGACCCGGTGGCGCAGAAGGAACGCTGGCGGGTGACCCATGCCGGGCCCTGGAACGGGGGTATGCTTTCCACCGCCGGCAACCTGGTTTTCCAGGGCAATGCCAGCGGCGAGTTTGTCGCCTATCGAGCAGATACCGGCGAGCATCTGTGGGGCTTTGACGCCCAGACCGGCATCGTGGCGCCACCGATCAGTTTTCGCTACCAGGGTGACCAGTATATCGCCGTGCTGGCTGGTTGGGGCGGCGCTCTGCCACTGGTCGGTGGTGAGGCACTGAGTTCCACCAGTCAGCCCAATCGCAGTCGTCTGCTGGTGTTCAAGCTGGGGGGAGAGGAAAAACTGCCACCGGTTGTAGAACCGGAGTACTACTTTGATCCGCCACCGCTCACCGCCTCCGCCGAGGATGTGGCCGCCGGCAAGCAACTGTATGCCCGTTTTTGCCTGGTTTGCCACGGCGATGGTGCAGTCAGCAATCACGTGACACCTGATCTGCGTCGCGCCAGCCGCGAAACTCACGACATCTGGCTGGCGATCGTGGTCGGCGGCATGCACTGGCAACAGGGTATGGTGGGTTTTGCCGAGGTGCTCAGCCCGGCGCAAGCCACACTGATTCAACAGTACGTGATCGACAGATCACATTTCGCAACCGCGCAATAAAGAGCAGCTTACCGGACTGTACCGTTCGTGGAACTGATGGCGACGGCGATATGCTGGCACGCGCTGAAGAGAAAGCGTCGGTAGTTGGTATTGAGGTTGAATATGACTTCGGGCGTTGAAATGATCGAAGACTGGCTATGGGTGGTGCGGTTCCGGGCCGCTCAAGTGAGTCTGATATCGATGAGTTCAACGATTCGTTTGTGAATTCGTTGGTTGGGGACCACAGCAGGTCGAACGGTTGATGGACATCATTCGTTACCGAGTGGGTATCTGGTACAGTACAAGGCAGAGTAGTCGGAGTATGTTAATGCGTTCTTGGGTGACACATTCTTGGGTGACACAGGTGATGCTTATCGTGGTTATGCTGGTTCATCCGGTTGCCACGTTTGCCGCCGTGTGCGCACCGCTTGGTACAGCCGATCAGTCGATGCCTCTTCATTCAACTAATACTGAAGCGATGGGCGCGATGTCTGCTGCAGGCGGGCAGTCTGCTTCGAATCACCAACCCTGCCACTCTCCTGCAAGCAACACAAATGTGCCCGCCGGCAACTGCTGCCACGCTGTGGAGAGCGCTGCTTGTCTGTTAAGTTGCTACTCAGTTGCTGGTGCGATTTCTGTCTCCAGCGCCAATGACGCTGTGATAAATCCTATCACAGCCCAGTTTGGCGCGTTCAATTCTTACCTGTTTCAATCTCTTTCCGGAATCTTCCACCCTCCCCGAATCGGCTAGTACCTGGGCGGACTATGCCCGCTGCCTGGTCTGTGCGCGTTCCGTTCGAGCGCGCCTGCCCTGACATTCAAATGCTCGGAGAGAGCGAAGCGCCCAACACGTTTGCGCAGGTAGATGGTGCATGGTGATTAATCAACACGGGGAAAAGAGAACAATATGAAAAGAAATGAACATGCAAGCGCCCGTCTGTGGTGTTGCGCCTGGTATTTCTGCATTGCTGCACTGAGTTTGCAAGTTCCGCCTCTGGCCCTTGCCGAACCGGCAGCGGTCCTGGGTCTAGCTGAAGCCAGAGCCAGAACAATTGCTGACAATCCTGGTCTCGCCGAGATGCAAGCGCGCTACGAAGCACTGACCCAGGTTGCACCTCAGCAAAGTGCGTTGCCCGACCCCGTCGTGAGTCTCAATGCCATGAATCTGCCCTGGGACTCCTTTGACCGTAACAGGGAGAATATGACGCAGATGCAGGTGGGCGTAAGCCAGATGTTTCCCTTCCCGGGCAAGCTTGGGTTGCGGGAAGATATCGCGCTGTTTGAAGCCGAAGCCGCTTTGTATTCAGTAGATGAAATGCGACTGAACCTGAACAAGAACGTTTCTGTTGCCTGGTGGGAGATCTATTTTATGGACCGGGCGCTTGAAACGGTCCAGCGCAATCAGTCTTTGTTGCGGCAGTTTGTGGAAGTTGCCCGGACGAAGTACGAAGTGGGGAAGGGGCTACAGCAGGATGTGCTGCTTGCACAGTTGGAGTTATCTGGGTTTCTGGATCAGGAAATTCGCCTGCAGGCGATGCGGGAGCAACAGGTAATACGGCTGAACGTGCTTATGGATGTGTCACCGGAACTGCCGGTACAACTACCAATGATGGTACCGCAACCCGCGAACAACATTGCGTCGGCGACCCGCTTGCACGAGTTGGCACTGTCAAGCCGACCCGTGTTGAGCGAAAAGGCCGCGGCGATCGATGCTTCCGAGTCGCGACTGGAGTTGGCCGAGAAAGACTATTACCCGGACTTCAAGGTCGGGGTTCTCTATGGCAAGCGTGAACAGGACCTGGAGGGAAATTCGCGTAAGGATTTTCTCACTGTCATGTTCAGTGTGAATATTCCGCTGTACGCGGGCACCAAGCAATCCAAGGCCGTGCAGCAACGTGCCAGAGAGCTGGCGAAGAGTCAGTATGCGCTGACAGACGAACGGAATTTGGTGATGTCGGCTATTTCTCTAGCGCTAGCAGATTACCGGCGGGCGACTGACCAGGTGGCGCTGTTTGGCGAAGGAATTATTCCCCAGGCGCGTCAAACCGTGGAATCCATGCTGGCTGGCTACCAGGTCGATGAGGTTGATTTTCTGAATCTGGTGAGAAGCCAGGTGACACTCTTTAACTACGAATTACAACACTGGAAAGCCTTCACCGAAGTCAACCAGTCCATAACACGGCTCAAGGCTGCCGTGGGTGAGGAGAATATATATGAATAAGGCAGCAGTCTGGATGGGGATTGTGGCCCTGTCTGCAGGTATTGGCCTGGGGTATTTCATGTTTGGTGAGAACGCCGCGGAGATGACCGGGAGCGCCAGTGCGCAGAAGCAACCACTGTTTTACCGGCACCCCATGAATCCCGAGATAACCTCTCCAGTACCAGCAAAGGGCTCCATGGGAATGGACTACGTACCGGTGTATGCAGAAGCGGGAGTCGGCGATGTCGAGGGAACCGTCAGGATCAATCCTGTGATTCAACACAATATCGGAGTGCGCACCGCCACCGCAGAGCGCAGAGCCTTCAGTCGCACGATCCGGGCGGTGGGTAGAGTGGATTATAACGAAGAGAAAATGATTCGCCTGCATCCGAAGATCGACGGCTGGATCAGAGACTTGCGTATTGACAAGACCGGGCAGCCGGTCGCCAGGGATGACATATTGTTGAGCATCTATTCACCCAAGTTGGTGTCGACCCAGCAAGAGTATTTGCTGGCGTTGAACCATCTGGAGAACCTCAAGGACAGCCGTTTTGATGATATTCGCCGCGGCGCGGAAGCGTTGGTGACCAGTTCTCGTCAACGCCTGGTTCTACTGGATGTTCCGGCGCATCAAATCCGCGAACTGGAGGAGTCCCGCGAAATCAAGGAAAGCCTGCATATTCACGCACCCGCCGGCGGTACGGTCCTGCGCATCGGCGTCCGCCCGGGCCAGTATGTAACGCCTGCCACGGAACTCTACATGATCGTCGACCTGAGCACCGTGTGGGTGTACGTCAATGTTTATGATTACGAGTTGCCCTGGGTCAAGGAGGGCGACAAGGTTGAGATGACACTGGCTAGTGTGCCCGGCAGGATTTTCACCGGTGAACTGGCATTCATTTACCCCTATGCGGAGTCGAAGACGCGCACGACCAGGATTCGTTTGGTGTTCGATAATGCCGATCTGGTTCTACGCCCCGAGATGTTTTCGGAAGTCACTATTCGCTCTGACGAAAAATTGAATCAGATCGTGGTGCCGGCTGAAGCCGTGGTTCGGTCGGGAGACTACAACCAGATATTCGTCATGACCGGCCGCGGCACGTTTGAGCCGCGCAAGGTGCAACTCGGTGTGGAGTCCGGTGGTCTGGTGGCCGTTACCGAAGGGGTGCAGGCAGGCGAAGAGGTCGTGACCTCGGCCCAGTTCCTGATCGATTCGGAGTCGAAGCTGCGTGAGGCCACCGCGAAGATGTTGATGCCGGAACAGGAGGCAAACGAAGCGACGGCCCCATCTGACGAGTCCGCAGCGGAAAACGGTCAGGGATATTCTGAGCCCGGGACAATGGAAACCGGACATGGGCAAGAGGTGATGGACCGGGAGCCTGGAGACATGAACCATGATTGACCTCATTATCAGGGCGGCCTTGAAAGACCGGGTCATGGTGATATTGGTGACGGTGATAGTCGCTTTGGTCGGCTACTATTCGTACAAAAATGCACCATTGGATGCAATTCCGGATCTCTCCGATGTGCAGGTCATTATTCTTACCAAGTTTCCGGGTCAGTCGCCCCAGGTGGTTGAAGACCAGGTGACCTATCCCCTGACCACATCAATGCTGGCGGTTCCCAAGACCAAGGTGGTGCGGGGCTATTCCTTTTTCGGCATATCTTTTGTCTACATCATTTTTGAAGATAACACCGACATGTACTGGGCGCGTTCGCGGGTGCTGGAGTCTCTGAACTATGTCAGTGGTCGATTGCCGGCGGGGATAACGCCGACCCTGGGCCCGGACGCCACCGGTGTCGGCTGGATTTATGAATACGCCCTGGTGGATCGCAGTGGCAAGCACGACCTGGCAGATTTGCGCTCGCTACAGGACTGGTACCTGCGCTACCCGCTGCAGACCGTATCAGGTGTGGCTGAAGTTGCTTCTGTGGGAGGGTTCGTCAAACAGTACCAGGTCGAAGTCGATCCCAATGCGTTGCTGCGTTACAACATCCCGTTGAGCGAGGTCAAGCAGGCGATACAGCGGTCCAATAATGACGTGGGCGGGCGGATTCTCGAGATGGCGGAAACCGAGTACATGGTGCGCAGCCGCGGGTATATCACCTCTATTGATGATATCAATGCCATCCCTGTGGCAGTGGATAAATCGGGAACGCCGGTTCGTATACGGGATGTGGCTAATGTCCAGATTGGACCCGAATTACGCCGTGGTCTGGTGGACTTGAATGGCGAGGGCGAGGTCGCCGGCGGTATCGTCATCATGCGCTTCGGTGAGAACGCCCTGGCAACTATTCGCGGCGTACGCGAGAAGTTGGAGGAGCTGAAAGCCGGTTTACCCGAAGGCGTTGAGATTGTCCCCGTTTATGACCGCGGTGATCTTATTGAACGGGCTGTCGCGAGCCTGAATACGTCGCTGTTACAGGAATTGATCATTGTCAGTCTGGTGGTTCTCCTGTTTCTGTTACATGCGCGCTCAGCCTTCGTTGCAATAATCACCCTGCCCCTGGGCATATTGATGGCCTTTATCGTCATGCGTTTCCAGGGCTTGAACGCCAACATCATGTCCCTGGGTGGTATCGCCATTACCATTGGCACCATGGTCGACGGCGCCATCGTCATGGTTGAGAATGGCCACAAACACCTCGCTGCAGCGGTGGAGGAAAAAGGCGCTGCGCTCTCGAATGAAGAGCGATGGAAGGCGGTAGAAACGTCTTGTCGCGAAGTTGGTCCGGCCCTGTTCTTTTCACTGCTGGTGATTACGGTCTCTTTTTTACCCATCTTTTCCATGCAGGCGCAGGAGGGACGGCTGTTTAGCCCGCTGGCGTTTACCGCGACCTACGCGATGGCGGCGGCGGCAATCCTGTCGGTTACCCTGGTACCCGTCATGATGGGTTACTTGCTGCGCGGCAAGATTATTGCCGAACACAGTAATCCCATCAACCGCTTGTTACACGCGGTGCATACGCCAACGTTAACCTTGGCCATGAACTGGCGGGCGATCACCATTGTGTTCGCACTGGGATTGCTTGGCGCCACGTATTACCCCTACAGCCAACTGGGGAGTGAGTTCATGCCGCCGCTGGATGAGGGGGACATTCTTTATATGCCCACAACTTTCCCGGGTATTTCCATTACCAAAGCACGAGAGTTGCTGCAGCAGACGGACAGAATCCTGAGCAGCTTCCCCGAGGTACAAATAGTGTTTGGCAAGGTCGGCCGGGCGGAGACGGCTACCGACTCGGCACCCTTGTCGATGCTAGAAACCACGGTTCGACTCAAACCAAAAGAGGAATGGCCGGATCCGGATAAAACCACGCAGGATCTGATGCGCGAAATGGACAAGGCCATCCAGTTTCCAGGCCTGGCCAATGCCTGGACCATGCCGATCAAGACCCGCATTGATATGCTATCCACCGGTATAAAAACGCCGGTTGGGATAAAGGTTTCCGGACCCGACCTGAATACGCTACAGGTGATTTCGGAGAATATAGAGAGGGCCATCAAAACCATTCCGGAAACGCTCTCCGCGTTTGGAGACCGGGCAGTGGGGGGCTACTACCTGGATTTCGACATCAATCGTGAGAAAGCTGCCCGCTATGGTCTGACCGTGGGACAGGTTCAGGACGTCATCGAGAGCGCGATCGGCGGCATGAATGTCACGGAGACGGTAGAGGGGCTGGAACGCTATCCCGTTAACGTGCGCTATCCAAGGTCTTTGCGTGAGGACCTGGAAACCCTTGAGCGGGTCCTGATACCAACCCCCGTGGGTGCGCAGATTCCCCTCGCCATGGTGGCGGACATACAGTATCGGCGCGGTCCGCCAGTAGTGAAAAGTGAAAATGCGCGCCCCAACGCCTGGATTACTATTGATCTCTCCACCTCGGACATTGGCGGGTTTGTTCGCAAAGCGAAACAGGTTATCGCCAGTCAGGTAGAAATACCCGCGGGTTATACCCTGGTCTGGTCGGGACAATTTGAATATATGGAGCGCGCCGCGCAACGCCTCAGTATCGTCGTGCCGGCCACGCTGCTCATTATCTTCCTGCTGCTCTACCTCAATTTTCGCAATGTGGTTGAGCCAGTGGTGGTGATGATCTCCATTCCGTTTGGATTGATTGGCGGCATTTGGGTGATCTATGCCAATGATTACAACCTGTCGGTTGCAGTCGCAGTCGGGTTCATTGCCTTGGCTGGTATGGCGGCGGAAATCGGAGTGTTGGTGTTGAGCTTTATTGATCAGGAGATAAAGGCGCGTCGAGAAGCTTCCGGGGAACCCTTAAGCGCAGATAGTATCAAGCAAGCCGTTTTGGTAGCGACCTCGATGCGATTACGGCCCATTGTCATGACCGCAGTATCAACCATGGCCGGCCTGGTGCCGATTATGCTCAGTACTGGGACCGGGTCTGATGTAACCCACCGCATTGCGGCACCTATGCTGGGCGGTATGGGCACCGTGCTGCTACTGAACTTGCTGGTGCTTCCGGTGATATATAGCCTGGTTTTGCAGTGGCAGGAACGTATTGGTGAGCGAGCTGTTTGAGACGATGAAGCCATTGGTCGGCGATTGAAACAGGTGTTGCAGCGGATTGCGGCCCTATGTCTTTACAACCCGCGGCACCGCCAGTAACACAACACCGACAACAAGCACTTGTAGGACGTCGGCAACGAAGTAGGGATAGGCCATGAGGCAGAGTCCCGTATAGAACGCTACTTTGTGTTTCTGCCGGCGACCATAAATGAAGTAACCCAGCCCTATCGAGCTGAACAATACTCCCCAGAGTAAGAGTGCGGAGTCGTCCATTTGTTCCCTCGGTTGCGCGTAAGGTGAAACATATCACGGAACTGTGCAATCACGGAACTGTGCAATAAGTGCTGCTAATCTTGCGCCGCTACCGCGTGAACAGGTATCGGCCTCTCTGGGGCAGGCTGTTGTCAGGAACTGCGCTGGCTGAGGTAATTCAGCAGTACCAGCGTCTCTTGGGGGTCGGTGCGTCCCACCGGTGAAGAACTGTAGGTGGAATGCATCACCCGGCCCTTGTGATTGAGGATAAATTCCGAGGGTTGGATGAAATCCCGCCGTTCGTCCCACCAGGAACCTATCAGATCACCCTGTTCGCGAGTAACACTGTGCGCCACCGTAAAAGGCAAGTTGGCGCCAACTTCCGCCGCTTTCGCGGCATCGTCCACGCTGGCAGCCACAATCGTGGTTGCCAAAGCGGTGAACGCCTCATAGCGTTCGGCGTAGCCGTCTAACAGACGGCGGCAGAAGGGTCACCAGTGCCCGCGGAAGAACAGGACAATGCTGTAGCCGGATTCCTTGAGCTGTGGCAGGGACAGGGTGTCGTCTCCGATCTGGAGTGAGAGTTCCGGAAACTGCGCGCCTGCGTTTAATTTTTCAGCCATGAGTCGAATTCCTCGCTCTTTTCAGGTTAGACCCTGGGGGGCGCTCGCGCAAACTCAGGGCCGGAACAGCGTTAGAAGTCATCGAAGCCGCCGCCATCGTATCAAAGCGCAATTCAATGTTGGCCTTTCCGGGTGGCAGTGGCTTCCCGCCAAGCACTGTGGTGACAGATTTGCCGAACAGGTTATACACATAGGTTTGCCTCTTTTACTGTTATGCTGATTGGTGTATTGAACGGACTGTTAGCGGAATAGCACCGGAAATTGGCACATATAGTGCTTTTGTGTACAAATTATTGACCTGAAGCGCCCCGGGGTCGCTTGTTTCACGCGGGCAATACCGTTTTAATTTCCTGCTGTATTTTTACGGGGGTTCCCTATGTCAGCCAAAACATCTCCAACTCTTCCGCGCCGGGCCAAGGATGTCCAGGAATGGCATATGGAAACCGATGTGGTCATCGTCGGTTTCGGCGGTGCGGGTGGCTGCGCCGCCATTGAGGCTGCCGATGCCGGCTCAGAGGTCATTCTGTTTGAACTGGCCAGTGCCAGCGGCGGCTCCACGGCCATGTCCAGCGCCGAGATCTACATGGGCGGTGGTGGTGGCACCCGGGTGCAACGCGCCTGTGGTTTTGAAGACAGCACCGAGGACATGTTCACCTACATGATGATGGCGGCGGGACCACAGGCGGATGAGGAGAAAATTCGCGGCTACTGTGACAACAGCCTGGGCCACTTCGAGTGGCTGTGCGAACTGGGTGTGTCCTTCAAGGACAGTTTTCACGAAACCCGCGCCATCATGTGCCTCACCGATGACGGCCTGCTCTATACCGGCAGTGAGAAGGCCTGGCCGTTCAAGGAGCACGCCAAGCCCGCGGCCCGGGGCCACAACCTCTATATCGAGGGCGATAACGGCGGCCCCCTGTTCATGAAGATCGTTACCGAAAATGTCGACAAGCGCGATGCGATTCGGGTGGAGTACGAAGTGCGTGCGCTGACGCTGATCACCGGGGAAGATAACGAAGTGCTAGGCCTGGTGGTGCGCAAGGACCAGCAGGAACTGAACGTGCGTGCCCGCAAAGGGGTCATACTCTGCGCCGGCGGTTTCGTGATGAACGAGGAGATGTTGCAGAAGTACGCTCCCAAACTGAGCGTGGGCACCCAGGCGATTGGCAATCCCGGCGATACTGGCACGGGCATCCAGATGGGTATGAGTGTTGGTGGTGCTGCAATCAACATGCACGAGGGCTTTATCAGCCTGCCCTATTATCCCCCGGCGTCCATCACCAGCGGTATTCTGGTGAACGACAAGGGCCAGCGCCTGATCAACGAGGACGTCTACCACGCCCGGCTCGGCAATGCGATTCTCAATGATCCCAGCGAGCGCTTTTACTTTATTGTCACGGTCGATCAGTACGGCGACTACGAGCAGATGAATTTCATGGGGGCCGATGTGGTCGGTACCGGCGAGACGGTGGCCGAATTGGAAGAGGAGCTGCAACTGCCGGAGGGCACCTTGCAGCATACCATCGCTTTTTATAACCAGGCAGCGGCAAAAGGCGAGGACCCCCTGTATCACAAGGCTGAGCAGTGGCTGGAGCAACTGGAAGCGCCACTGGTGGCGCTGGATGTGACCCCCGGTCGCGGCGCCTTCTGGCCGTTCTTTACCCTGGGTGGGCTGGATACCCTGCCCAGCGGTGAGGTGCTGACTGCAGATCGCACTGTAATTCCCGGCCTGTATGCGGCAGGTCGCACAGCCTGCGGTGTCGTGCGCCGGGCCGAGGGCTACTCCAGCGGCATGTCCGTTGGCGATGCGACGTACTCGGGACGGATGGCGGGCAAGGCGGTAGCCGCCCGCAATAGCGTTAGCCAGTAACGCCTTTTCGCTGACTGAAAGCGGTTTGCCGCTCGCCAGCCGGGTCCCCGAGCTGGCACCAGGCGGTGATTAGTCCGCTAGTGGGTCCTCTCCCGCCAACACTTTTGCAAACGTTTCCGCGCCGTAGATCTGTTCCACCATGGCTGACATATCCGGAGCTTTGCGCAGTTCGTTGCCACCCTCAATGGCAAAACTCTGGCCGGTAACCCAGCTGGATTCCGGTCCCGCCAGGTAGCGCACGCCGGCGGCGATGTCTTCCGGCTCACCCAGTCTGCCCAGCGGCTTTTCTTCAGCAAAGCGCCGGTAGGTTTCTGCGTTATCGAACAGTGCCGCTGTCGCCTCGGTGCGGGTCAGGCCGGGGCGCACGGCGTTGACCCGAATCCTGAAACGGGACAGTTCCTCGGCACAGGCCCGCACCAGACCCTCCAGCCCGCTCTTGGCGGTGGTATAGGCGGGCAGCCAGGGAAATACCAGTTTCGCCGCGTCCGAGGAGATGCAGACCACGCTACCGCCACCGTTGGCAGCCATTAACGGCGTGGCGTGACGGAGCACCAGGAAAGTACCGCGGATGTTGTAACTGATCTCCGCCATGAAGGAGTCTTCATCGTGCAACAGCAAAGGTTTGATAGTGCCGGCGCCCACTGTGGCAATACAGATGTCGAGGCTGTTGGTCATGGACTGGGTGATTTGCAGGGCCCTTTGTACATCGGGCTTGTTCATGGCATCGCCACAGGCCAGTTCGATGCTGGCTCCCGGTTGCAGATCTGCTTGCAGTGATTCCCGGGTTGCCTCCAGCGCCTCCAGGCGCCGACCCATCAGGGTCACCGAGGCGCCGTCGGCAAGCAGCGCTTTTGCGCAGGCCGAGCCTATACCGCCGGAGCCGCCAGTGATCAGTGCGCTTTTTCCCCTAAGCGCCTTGGACATGATGCGGTTCTCCCCTTGGTCGCCGATCTTTTGGTGGAAGTTCAAAAATGTCCGATCAGAGGATCCGAAATGCCACAGCCGGGCTACTCGCTGATCCGAACCGCCAGTACATCGCACTTCGCCCGGTGCAGAACGCCGTTGGCAGTGGAGCCCAGCAACAGCTTGATGCCGTGGCGGCCATGGCTGCCGATGACGATGAGTTCCGCCGCCTCGTTCTTGGCGGTGACCAGAATCGCATCAATGGCGCGGCCGAATTCTACCCGGGTACTGGTGGCGTTCAGCCCTGACTTCTCAACCCGTTCATCCAGGCGTTGCCGCAGTTTTTCCTGCAACTGACCCTCGTCGATGGGCAGATACACCAGCCACTGGCCATAGGCGGCCTGTGGATGTTCTGCCACGTGCAGCACCGACACCTCGGCCTTTTCTATCTCGGGCAGGGCTCGGGCCGCCTGCAATACCTGTATCGCCTCGTCGGAGGAATCCACCGCCACTAGGACTTTCCTGTACGCTGACATGCTGCCAACCTCCTCTGGCCCGACTATTGCCTTTAATTATCTATCACTGACGCCAGCATGCGTTGACGCATATCAAGCATTCCGGTTGAGACAAAAACGCGTGGCGATAGGTCCCAGCAGTTCGAAGATAAATACTGCGCTGATGACAACAGCGCCCCTTTAGCGCCCTTTTGCGCCCTTTTGCGCACTGTACTCCGGATAGGCCCCCGCTGCCACTCATAGGGGAGGGCCATTTCTAATGACAACCACCCGCCCCGATCTGGCCGCCGCCATGCTGGCGTGCATGGGCGAAAAAGATGTCTGCCTGTTACAGAGGCACGGCATCACGGCTGTGGGCGACACGGTAGAACAGGCGACAATTCGAGCACTTAACTTTAATATGCTGGTGGCACAACAACTGGCAGGAGCAGAGCAATGACTCTTTCAAAACAGGAATTCCGGTCCGCGATGTCATTATTCCCCACTGGCGTGGCGATTATTACCAGTGAACCGGAGGGATACAGTGCCTTCGGCATGACGGTAAACTCCTTCACCTCCCTGTCCTTGGACCCGCCCCTGGTGATGTGGAACCTGCAAAAAAGCTCAGACACCTACAAAGCCTGGCACGATGCGGAAACCTTTGCCGTTAATTTCCTCAGTGCAGGCCAGCAGGAGCTCTCCTCGCAATACGCCCGTAAGGGCGAGCACGATCTTGAGCCGGCCGTTATGGAACGCGGTATTACCGGCTGCCCCTTACTGGCTGACTGCCTGGCGAGCCTGGAGTGCAAGATGCACGCACGCAATGAAGAGGGTGATCATGTCATTATTATAGGCGAAGTCGTGGCGGTACTTTCCCAACCCGATACCGCCCCGCTGGTATTTCACAATGGCGCATACACCGAACTAAAGTAGTTTTCGCCGGGGATTATTCCAGTACTTATTCCGGCACTTATTCCAGTACTTATTCCAGTACTTATTTCAGCACTACGTACTGCTCGAGGCGGGCAACTTCCTTGGCATCAACGTATTTGCCGATTTCCCGACGAAATTGTTCCATGCTCATGTACGGACGGTACTCCTCGAACTCGTGGGCCATCCTGCGGCCGACTCCCGGAATGAGTCGGATATCGGCGTTGGCCGCGGAGTTTAGCTTCAGTGGTACGAAAACATGCTTGTACAGTTCTTCCAACTGCTCTTTGCCCAATGTGTTTTTGAGTGCATCATTGAGATCACCTATCGTGGCGAAGGGGCGATTTTCCAGGATGGTTGTCGCCAATTCCTCTGACAGTTGGGGCATGGCTTGCAGTACTTGCCGGCTGGCGGTATTGGCGTCGACAATAGTTTCGGCATGGATTTCGGAATGGGTTTCGGCATGGGTTTCGACAAGGGCATCGGCGGCATCGGCTTGTGCGAAAGAGGTTGCCAGCAGCAGAGAGAACGTCAGGCTGGGTATGATTTTGTTAAGCGTTTGCGTGGATAGATCCTGAGGGTTGTGAAGAAGTAGTAGCATTACGGCCATCGATAGTAGGAGGCTCGTTTTGAGCCGTCAATGGAGAAAAGCTTGAACGGTGATCAACTTGAGTAACTTTCTAACCCGCTAATTGGAGGCAGGTATTGGATCTGGCAAGACGATTATTGAGTTCCCGCTGGTTTTTCTGGGTGGTGCTCTACGCCCCTGCCGCTCTAATGATCAAGGGATTCCTGCAGGAGCAGCTATTCTACGGAGAAATGCTGCATATCACCGGCGAAACTTCTGCCCGATTGCTTATGATTACATTGGCCATCACGCCCTGCCGATTGATGTTTCCCACGGCCGGCTGGCCGCAATGGTTGTTGCGGCGGCGCCGCTATTTTGGTGTGGCGGCCTGCGGTTATGCCCTGCTGCATACGCTGGTCTATCTCGACAAACGCTCCAGCCTGGCCCTGATTGTAGAGGATGGGCTGGCGTTTGAGATGTGGACTGGCTGGTTGGCGTTGGCGATATTTCTGTTACTGGCCCTGACCAGTAATAATGTCTCGGTCCGTTTGCTGCGACGAACCTGGCAAAAACTGCACCGCTGGGTCTATATTGCCGCGGTATTGGCCTTTGCGCACTGGATCTTCATTGCCTTTGACTTCATTCCCGGATTGATTCACCTTCTGCTCATACTGTGTCTGGAAGCCTACCGCATTTTCAAAACCCGACCGGGATTCCTGGCCGTCTTCTAGCCCGGTTTGGAGAGGAAGAATGAGCGACAAGCAAAAAACGGTTGCGGCCTTCGTGATTCGACACCACGTGATACCGGGTGAGGAGTCCACATACGTCGCCTGGCAGCAGTCGGTAACAGACAAGGTGCGGGACTTTCCGGGTTTTATCAGCGTCAGTACCTTCAAGCCGCAGGAGCCGGGGGAAGTATTTACCACCGTGCTCCAGTTCGAGGGCCGGGACCAGGTTGAAGCCTGGGTCCGCTCCGAGACCCGGCGGGCGGCACTGGAGCAGGTTGCGAAACTACTTGCGATGGGAGAGCAAACCGAAGTACGCGAAGGCATTGAGTACTGGTTCACCGAAGCGGAATCAGTACCGGTGCGAGCGCGGCAATGGAAGCAGTTCCTGATCACCTGGTCGGCTATTTACCCGCTGACCGTTCTGGTACCGCTGGCGTTCTCGCCCGTGTATGAGGCCTTGCCCGCTACTCGCATGCCGGTCATAGGAAAT